>NZ_LZLL01000055.1:0-4107 GCF_001669335.1 Mycobacterium sp. 1245852.3
GCAGCAGCGCCTCGCGGTCGTGCAGCTGGCGCAGGAAGTCCACCCGCGCCTTGGCGGTCTTGAGCGGGTCGAGCATCTGGAAGCCGGTGCGCGCCATCCAGCTGGGGATCGCCAGCCGGCTGAAGACGTGGTCGGCCATGAAATTGGCGGCGGGCGCCGCGAAATTCGCCGGGATGCCCATGGGCAGCGCGGCCAGCGTGTCCACCGGCGAACCAAAGGTGACGATGCTGGCGAGGGCCTTGGAACGCCGGTAGGCGGCGACCTGGTAACACCACATCCCGCCCTGGGAGTAGCCGACCAGGTGCACGTCGCTGCCGGTCACATCCTTGACGGTGTCGATGGCCTGGCCGAGCGCGACGATGTGGTCGGCCAGGGTGCGCCGCATGCCGCCTTCGACCTTGTCCGGCTCGCCGAAGTCGATGACCCAGGGGTCGATGCCCTGGGCGTGCAGGATGCCCACCGCGCCTTCCTCGCGCGTGACGTCCCACATGTCCGCCGACATCATCATCGGGTGCACCATCAGCACCGGCGGCCCGGCGGGTGACGGGCCGCGCCGGCCGTCCGGCGGAAAATACCGCCGCAGCTTGTACATCGGCACGCTCTCGACGATCTGCGACGGCGACGGCACGCTACCGGTTTCCAGGCCCCCCAGTCGCAAGACCTCCAGCCCGTTCTGCGCGGTAGCGATCAACCGCTCGACCGGTCGTGTGACCATCGAAAAATTGAGATCCACTGCTGCTCCCTGAGTCTTGACAGCTTGGACATCATGGCACATCAGGGCAGCTAGAAGGGCGGTGGTTCCCGTTAGAACGGTGGTGGATCCTCGTCGAACCCGTGCGTGGTGGGCCAGGCGTGGTTCGCCGGTGGGGCCGCTCGGGCCAGGCGTGCGTCGCGGTTGTGGCGGCGTTCGGTGGCCACGCGCGCGGCGCGGTCCTGGGCGCGGGTGCGGCGGCGTTTGGGCATCATCGCCGTCCGGTCGGCGCAGTAGTCGCGGGGCGGGTCGGCTTCGGTAGCCGGTATCGCGCCGGTGGGCACGCACAGGCTGGGGAACAGCAGCGCGCTGCCCGGGGTGGTGACGTAAGTGTGTCCCGCCGGTGAGGTCAGGATCAGGGTGCCGTCGGGCAGCTGCTGTTCGCGCCAGCCCCAAAACGTCTTGACCAAATGATGGGTGCGGCACAGCGCCTTGAGGTTCGACGCATGCGTCGGCCCGCCGTCGGCGTACGGGATCGTATGGTCGAGGTCGCAGTCCGTGGCCGGGCGGTCGCAGCCGGGCCAGCGGCAGGTCAGGTCCCGGCACCGCACGAAATCGGCCAGCGCTTTCGAAGGGATGTAGTCGTGCTCGGGGGCGGCCTCGCCGGGGTGGATCAGCGGGGAGAGTTTGGCCGTGGCGGCCAACTCGGCAACCAGTTCGGGGGCGATGAGCCCGTCGGCGCCCAGCTCTGATGCCGGCGCCTTAGCCACCCCGTCCAGCACCGAGCGCTCGGCGATCACGTGGATTACCACCGGACTCGGCGCGGGTCGTTTGCCGGCTGCGCAGTCGGCGCGCCCGCAGCAGCAGCCCAGCCGGTCCGCCCCGCATGCCAACGCTCCCAAGGCATCGGCGCGGCGCTGGTAACGGCTACGCGGGTCGTGCTCGCATACCGTGCCCGCCAACGCGTCCAGCCGTTTGTCGAGCGCATGCGCGTCCGGGGTGAGCAGGCTGGCGTGAATCTCCGCGATGCCCCCGACACCATCGGTGATACAGACCTCCCGGTCTGCCACGAACTCCTTGCGTCGCCGCACCGCATCCGCATCGGCCATGGCCACGATCTTGTCTATCTGCGCGCCGAGCCGTCCGCGGGTCATCGACGGCCACCGCGCCAGGTTGGCGGCCAGCGCCGCGTCCACCGCCGCCAGCACCTCGACGTCCTCAATCAAATCGGTGCGAAACACGATCGTCTGGAACATCAAATATCCGATGTCGCCGGCCCTAAAGACCGCGCCCACCTTCGGCAACCGTTCCCGCATCGCCCGCGCGTAGCGCAACCGGCTCGCGGCCAACCCCTGACTGATCCGCAAGGCCGCGGCCACCTCGGCGGCCGCCGCCGCCTCGGTGTCGACCGCCCAGTCCTCGGTCTCGGAACACCGCGACAACCGGTAGGCGAACAACTTGCCGATCGCGACCAACTGGGCGGCCGCGGCCCGGTTCTCCGCCCGCGCCGACCCGCAGATGTCGTCGATCAACGCCCTCGACTCCCCCGTGGTCGACGGATAATGCCGCTCGAACTGCTCATCGAACCGCGCGATGACTTCTTCGAACATACGTGCGATCATGCCACCGGCCACCGACAACTTCAGTCATCGCCGGCGAACCACTGTTGAGCTGCGCAGACGGCGCCTATCCTGCCCCCATGGCGTCGAGCGTGTCGGGCAAGGTCGCATTCATCACCGGCGGAGCGTCGGGCATCGGCGCAGCGCTGGCCACCAAGTTGGTCGACGGCGGCGCGCAGGTCTGGCTCGCCGATCGCCAGCTCGAGGCGGCCCAGCGGCTGGCACAGCGCCTCGGCGGCGGCAAGGCCCACGCGATCGAGCTCGACGTCCGCAGCTACCCCGCGTTCGAGGACGCGGTCGCCCAGGCCGTGCAGCGCTCCGGGCGGATCGACTACCTGTTCAACAACGCCGGCATCGGCGTCGGCGGTGAGGTCGACTCCTACAGCCTCGAGGACTGGAACGACGTCCTGGCCGTCAACCTGCACGGTGTCGTGCACGGCATCCAGGCCGTGTATCCGATCATGATCCGGCAGCGCTCGGGCCACATCGTGAACACGGCGTCGATGGCCGGTCTGCTGGCCGGCCCCGGCACCGTCAGCTACACCGCCTCCAAGCACGCCGTCGTCGCACTGTCGAAGGCGCTGCGGCTGGAGGCCGAACGCCACAACGTCAAGGTGTCCGTGCTGTGTCCGGGCGCCATCCGCACCCCGATCCTCACCGGCGGCGTCTACGGCCGGATGAACAATACGGGCGCCAGCGACGAGGACATCCTCAAAGCCTGGGAGCCGACGCGGCCGATGGCGCCGGAGAAATTCGCCGATCGTGTCCTGCGTGCCGTGCTGCGCGGCGACGCCATCGTCATCGTGCCGGCGTGGTGGAAGGCGCTGTGGTACCTGGAGCGCCTGTCGCCGACCATTTCGATGCAGGTGGGACGACTCGTGCTCAAACGCCTGCGCGAATTGGGTTCCCGCGCTTCGTGATCCGTCGGCCGCCGGCGAAAGCGGAGTCCGCCGATTCGTCGTCGCGACCTGCGCTCCTTAAGGCA
The DNA here is from genome assembly GCF_001669335.1 of Mycobacterium sp. 1245852.3. NCBI lineage: Bacteria > Bacillati > Actinomycetota > Actinomycetes > Mycobacteriales > Mycobacteriaceae > Mycobacterium > Mycobacterium sp. 1245852.3. Next base: position 3,296 of record NZ_LZLL01000055.1, read on the forward strand.
CGCTGAGAACCAGCTGCGAACCCGTTTGCGCAGCATGACGCCGGGTACACAGCCGATGCGCTTCGGTCGCGACGCGTCGTCGGGACCTCCTCGGTTGAAAGACACAGCTGGGCGCTTCCCAGTTTTCTGGGCGGCTTTGGCGACCGTTACTGCACCCACAGTGCGGATGCCGAAGCCCGCCGGGACCGTGTTTCCTTCCAGCCCGAAGGCGAGGTCGCTTGATGGATACGACGACGGAATCGCTCGGCGAGCGACAAGCCACCGACCGTTCGATCTACGAAACCCAGCCCAGGCCGGTAACCGCCGGCCAGGCATACGCGCGCGAGAAAGGGAGACAGATGTTGTTGCTGGGCAACGGCGGACGGCAAAAGGGCCGCACCGCCGGCGACGGACTCGGCGAGGTCCAACATTTGGCCGGGCGAGCGTTATACGACGTCGCGCACGGTCGCTTCGAACGCTCGCTGTCCGGTCTGACCGCCATCGCGGCAATGGTCACGACGGCCGAAATCTACTTCGAGCACTACAAAGCGAGCTTCGGCAACAAATGGATGTGGAGCCCGATCGTGGTGACGCCGCCCGTGGTCGTCGCCGGCATCGGCGGCGTGTTCTCCCGGCGCTGGGCGAAGCTCTGGCTGCCCATCACCGCGGGCATCTACACGGCCAACGGCCTGATGGGCGAATACCTGCACGCGCGCGGGGTCGCGCGCAAGCCGGGCGGGTGGAAGAACGCCTCCTACAACGTGCCGATGGGGCCTCCGATCGCGGCGCCGGGATTGATGTGCATGGTCGGCGGGATGGGGCTATTGGCGTCG
>NZ_LZLL01000056.1:0-2963 GCF_001669335.1 Mycobacterium sp. 1245852.3
TGCGCGAGGCGCACGACCTGTGCGGGTTGCCGGTCGCCGTGTTCCGGTCCGACATGATCCTGGCGCACAGCCGGTATGCCGGCCAGCTGAACGTGCCGGATGCGTTCACCCGGTTGCTGTTCAGCTTGTTGATCACCGGCATCGCGCCGGCCTCCTTCTACCAGACCGATCCACACGGAAACCGGGCGGTGGCCCACTACGACGGGCTGCCCGCCGACTTCGTGGCCGAAGCCGTAACCACGCTGGGTGAGCAGATCGCCACGGCCGCTGAGGCTTCCGGGACGTATCGGTCGTTCGATGTGATGAACCCGCACGACGACGGCGTCTCACTGGATGTGTTCGTCGACTGGCTGATCGCCGCCGGGCACGACATCCGGCGCATCGACGACTACGACGAATGGCTGAGCCGGTTCACGACGGCCATCCGCGCCTTGCCGGACAAGCAGCGTCAGCATTCGGTGCTGCCATTGCTGGACGCGTACCGCAAGCCGGAGACACCATTGCGCGGCGCGCCGGCCCCCACCGACGTGTTCCGTGCGGCCGTGCGGGCCGCGAAAATCGGTGCAGACCAAGATATTCCACACCTGTCGGCGGGGCTGATCGACAAGTACGTCGCGGATCTGGGCCTACTGGGCCTGGTGTAACGACGCCTGAGCTAGCCGGGGAGCCCGTGTTTGATCGCGGCATCCTGCTTGCGACCGATGTCGAGGGCGACCGCCGGATCGAGCGGATCGTTGGGCGCGCTGTCGAATTCCAGCGTCACCAGGGCCTTGCCTTCGGTGAAGACCAACACCGTCATCGCCTGGGAGTTGTCCGGTGAGGTGCCCGCAATGGTCACCCCGTTGGCGCCGACGGCAAGCGGTGCCCAGGTCCCGCTCACCTTGCCGTTGTAACTGCCTTGGGTGGTGGCCAATTCGGCCGCTGCCGCCGACGGGTCGGCGGCGATCACGATGGTGTCCCACAACCGGCGGCTGCTGTCGGCGTTGGCGAACAGCTGCGCGACTCCCGGCGCGTTGTTGGGGTTGAGCATGGGTGACTGGGGCGCGGTCAGACCGCCACCGACGTCGTTCGGCTTGATCAACAGGAAGCCGTAATCCGAGGGCTGGCCCGACGGCGGGCCGGTGACCGCGCTGGAACTGGTCGACGTGGGCGAACTCGAAGACGGTGGTGCGGCCTTGTCGGCACCACCGCATCCGGCGCTCGCGGCCCCCGCCACGATGACGGCAACGGCACAGCCGGCGATGCCGATCCGATCAACTCCCACGCGTGTCCCTCCCACGTGTCATCGGTATCCGGCCTGCACCGCGGCTCCCGACACCGCAGGCGAAATGGTGGTGTAACCCAGGCTTGCTACGAACATATGCCCACTCGGCGCCCGGGGGTAGCACTTTGACGTGCCTATGCTGGCGGGGGTGACAGCATCCTCGCGCAGAAGGAGATCGGTATGACGGCCGCAGCGTCGCGCGCAGTACGGTTCGACCGGTACGGGGGGCGCGAGGTGTTGTACGTGGCGGACATCGAGATGCCCTCCCCCGGCCCGGGTGAGGTGGTCGTCGAAGTGCGCGCCGCGGGGATCAACCCCGGCGAGGCCGGCATCCGGTCCGGGGCGATGCACGAGATCTTCCCGGCCACCTTTCCCTCCGGCCAGGGCAGCGACCTCGCCGGCGTCGTCACCGCCGTGGGGGCCGGTGTCACCGAGTTCTCGGTCGGCGACGAGGTGCTGGGGTTCAGCATGCGCCGGTCCAGCCACGCCACGCACACCGCGGTTCCGGTGGGGCAGTTGATCCGCAAGCCTCCCCAACTCGGTTGGGAGGCAGCGGGTTCGCTCTACGTGGTCGGTGCGACGGCCTATGCGGCCGTGCGCGCGGTGGCGCCGCAACGGGGCGAGACGATCGCGGTGTCGGCCGCCGCCGGCGGGGTGGGCAGCCTGGTCGTGCAGCTTCTGGTGTTGCGTCAGGCCCGGGTGCTCGGCATCGCGGGGCCGGGCAACGCCGACTGGCTGCGCTCGCGTGGCGTCATTCCGGTCGCCTATGGTGACGGACTCGCCGAGCGGCTGCGCGCGGCGGCGCCCGACGGGATCGACGCCTTCATCGATCTCTTCGGCCCGGACTACGTCCAGCTGGCCGTCGACCTCGGCGTGGCGCCCGAGCGGATCGAGACCATCATCTCCTTCGAGAAGGCCGGTGAAGTGGGCGCCAAGACCGAGGGCAGCATGGACGCCTCGACGCCCGAGGTGCTCGCCGAGATGGCCGAGCTGATCGTGTCCGGCGTCATCGAGTTCGACATCGCCGCGACCTACCCGCTGGACCGGGTCGCCGATGCCTACGCCGAGCTCGAGCGGCGGCACACCCACGGGAAAATCGTTCTGCTGCCGACCAACTCACAGTGACGCGGCCGGGCCGACGACGCCGGCCTGCACGATCTTGATGATGACGAAGGCGACCGCCACCACCAGGTAACCCCGCAGGGTGAACAGCCCCGCCCGGCGCATCGGCGACATCGCTGGCCGATCGAGCAAGGCGAGGTTGGGGGTCTGCCAGCTCGCGCGGTCCTGGCGAAGCATCGCGCGCCGCTCGGTGCGCCTCAGCGAGGCGGCATCTTCGAGTTCGTCCACCTCCCCTGGATCCAGGCCACCCCCAAGGGTGCGCACGATGGCCTCCGCCTCGGTCGGGTTTCGGTGTCGCCGCCCGGCGACGATCATCACCGCGCCGCCGACGATGCCGAGGACCGCGCCGGCCGCCAGCCCCGCCTCGATGGTGCCGGTCGCGAGACCGGGGAAGAAGGTGGTCGCCGTCAATGCCAGTGAGAGCAGCACCAGACACCACACGATGGTCCACGCAATGATGTTCTGCCGCACCGTGTTAACCCACGGCCCCAACACCGCCCGATCGTTGCACAGCAGCACCAGGAAGACGGTCGCCGAGGGAAGCAGCACGCCGGCTAATGCCTGCACACCCTGGGTC
>NZ_LZLL01000057.1:0-12418 GCF_001669335.1 Mycobacterium sp. 1245852.3
GGCCGTCATCGCCGGTAGCGCGGTCAACCACGACGGCCGGTCCAACGGGCTGATTGCCCCCAATCAGGACGCCCAGGCCGAGGTGCTGCGCCGGGCGTACAAGGACGCCGGAATCGACCCGCGCACCGTCGACTACATCGAGGCGCACGGCACCGGCACCGTCCTGGGCGACCCGATCGAGGCCGAGGCGCTGGGCCGCGTCGTCGGGCGCGGCCGCCCGGCCGACCGCCCGGCGTTGCTGGGCGCGGTGAAAACCAATGTGGGACACCTGGAGTCGGCGGCCGGTGCGGCCAGCCTGGCCAAGGTGGTGCTGGCGCTGCAGCACGACAAGCTGCCGCCGTCGATCAACTTCGCCGGCCCGAGCCCCTACATCGACTTCGACGGCATGCGCTTGAAAGTCGTTGACACCGCGAGCGATTGGCCGCGATACGGCGGCTACGCGCTGGCCGGGGTGTCCAGCTTCGGCTTCGGTGGGGCCAACGCGCACCTGGTCGTGCGCGAGGTGTTGCCCCGCGACGTGATCGAACGCGAGCCCGAGCCGCAGGCCGAGGTCATCGCTCCGGCGGCCGCCGGCGAAGACCCCGCCGAGGCGCCCACGCTGGAAAGCCACTCGCTGCGGTTCGACGACTTCGGCAACATCATCCCCGACGCCTCGGAGGCCGTGGAGGAAGAATACGAGCTGCCCGGCCTCACCGACGAGGCGCTGCGCCTCAAAGCGATCGCGGCCGAAGAGCTTGCCGCGCAAGAGGAATCGGAACCGACCAAGCCGCTGATCCCGCTCGCGGTGTCAGGATTTTTGACCTCGCGCAAGAAGGCCGCCGCCGCCGAGCTCGCGGACTGGATGGAAAGTCCGGAAGGCCAGGCGTCGTCGCTGGAATCGATCGGCCGGTCGCTGTCGCGGCGCAACCACGGCCGCTCGCGCGCGGTGGTGCTGGCCCACGACCACGAAGAGGCCATCAAGGGCCTGCGGGCGGTCGCCGAGGGCAAGCAGAAGCCCAACGTGTTCAGCACCGACGGGCCGGTCACCAGCGGCCCGGTCTGGGCGATGGCCGGTTTCGGTGCGCAGCACCGCAAGATGGGCAAGAACCTGTATCTGCGCAACGAGGTCTTCGCCGAATGGATCGAGAAGGTCGATGCGCTGATCCAGGACGAGCGGGGTTACTCGGTGCTCGAGCTGATCCTCGACGACTCCCACGAGTACGGCATCGAGACCTCCAACGTCGTCATCTTCGCGATCCAGATCGCGCTGGGCGAGCTGCTCAAGCACCACGGCGCCAAACCCGCTGCGGTGATTGGCCAGTCGCTCGGTGAGCCCGCGTCGGCCTACTTCGCCGGCGGCCTGTCGCTGCCCGACGCGGCCCGCGTGATCGCGTCACGCTCGCACCTGATGGGCGAGGGCGAGGCCATGCTGTTCGGCGAATACATCCGCCTGATGGCGCTCGTCGAGTACTCCGCCGACGAGCTCAAAACCGTGTTCGGTGACTTCCCCGGCCTGGAGGTGTGCGTCTACGCCGCGCCCAGTCAGACCGTGATCGGCGGTCCGCCCGAGCAGATCGACGCCATCGTCGCCCGCGCCGAGGCCGAGGGCCGCTTCGCCCGCAAGCTGCAGACCAAGGGCGCCGGGCACACCTCGCAGATGGACCCGCTGCTCGGGGAGTTCTCCGCGGAGCTGCAGGGGATCGCGCCGATGAGCCCGACCGTCGGCATCTTCTCGACGGTGCACGAGGGCAGCTACATCAAACCCGGCGGCGAGCCGATCCACGACGTCGCCTACTGGGTCAAGGGAATGCGGCACTCGGTCTACTTCACCCACGGCGTGCGCAACGCCGTCGACAGCGGCCACACCACCTTCCTGGAGCTCGCGCCCAACCCGGTGGCGCTGATGCAGATCGGCCTGACCACCGCCGCCGCGGGATTGCATGATGCCCAACTGATTCCGACGCTGGCCAAAAAGCAGGACGACGTCGAGTCGATGATCTCGGCCATGGCCCAGCTCTACGTCCACGGTCATGATCTGGACATCCGCACGCTCTTCACCCGTGCCCAAGGGCCAGAGGACTACGCGAACATCCCGCTGACCAAGTTCAAGCGCAAAGAGCACTGGCTGGACGTGCACTTCTCCGGCGACGGCTCGGTGATCATGCCGGGCACCCACGTCGCGCTGCCGGACGGGCGCCACGTCTGGGAGTACGCGCCGCGCAACGGCGAGACGGACCTGGCAGCGTTGGTGAAATCCGCTGCGAAACAAGTCCTTTCGGACGCGCAGCTGGTGGCGTCCGAGCAGCGCGCGGTGCCCGGTGCGGGCGCGCGGCTGGTGACGACCATGACCCGGCACCCGGGTGGCGCCTCGGTCCAGGTGCACGCCCGCATCGACGAGTCCTTCACCCTGGTCTACGACGCGCTGGTGTCGCGGGCCGGTCAGAGCGTGGCGGCGTTGCCCACCGCGGTGGGCGCAGGTGCGGCCATCGCCGCGCCGACCACGACCGCCGCGGTCGAGGCGCCCGAGGCGCCGGCCGAGGACGCCGACGCTGAGACGCTGTCGGACAGCCTGACCAACCGCTATCTGCCGTCCAGCGTGGGCCGCTGGTCACCGGATTCCGGCGAGACCGTCGGCGAGCGGCTGGGGCTGATCGTCTCGGCGGCCATGGGCTACGAGCCCGAGGACCTGCCGTGGGAGGTGCCGCTGATCGAGCTGGGCCTGGACTCGCTGATGGCGGTGCGGATCAAGAACCGCGTCGAATACGACTTCGACCTGCCGCCAATCCAATTGACGGCCGTGCGCGACGCCAACCTGTACGCCATCGAGAAGCTGATCGAGTACGCGGTCGAGCACCGCGACGAGGTCGAGCAGCTACACGAGCACCAGAAGACGCAGACGCCCGAGGAGATCGCCAGGGAGCAGGCCCAACTGCTCAGCGGGGCCACGCCGACGACGGCCGCCGCACCGGCGCCGGACCCGCAGGCCGAGCCCCAGACGCAGCCCGAACCACCGCCGTCGGACGCCACCATCCCGCCGCCTCCGACGGACCCGTCGGGCCCGAAGGGCGCGGCGACCAACGGTGCGAAGCCGGACCTGGCCGCAACGCTCAGCCAGGAGGCGGTCGCCAAGGCGCTGAACTCCGATGTGCCACCGCGCGACGCCGCCGAGCGCGTCACCTTCGCCACATGGGCGATCGTGACCGGCAAGTCGCCGGGCGGCATCTTCAACCCGCTGCCCAAGCTCGACGAGGACACCGCGGCCAAGATGGCGCAGCGGCTCTCCGAGCGCGCCGAGGGTGACATCACCGCCGAGGACGTCCTGACGTCGGACACCATCGAGGCGCTGGCCGAAAAGGTGCGTCAGTACCTGGAGGCCGGGCAGATCGACGGCTTCGTCCGCACGCTGCGGGCGCGCCCCGAGGGCAGCTCCAAGCCGCCGGTGTTCGTGTTCCATCCGGCCGGCGGGTCGACCGTCGTCTACGAGCCGCTGCTGAACCGGCTGCCCGCGGATACGCCGATGTACGGCTTCGAGCGCGTGGAGGGCACCGTTCAGGAGCGGGCCGCCCAGTACGTGCCGAAGCTGTTGGAGATGAACGCGGGCAAGCCGTTCATCCTGGCCGGGTGGTCGCTCGGCGGCGCGCTGGCCTACGCGTGTGCGATCGGTCTGAAGCGCGCGGGCGAGGACGTGCGCTTCGTCGGGATGATCGACACCGTGCGCGCCGGCGAGGAGATTCCCCAGACGCAGGAGGAGACCCGCAAGCGCTGGGACCGGTACGCGAAGTTCGCCGAGCGCACCTTCAACGTCGAGATTCCGGCGATCCCCTACGAGCAGCTCGAGGAGCTCGACGACGAGGGCCAGGTGAAGTTCGTGCTGGACATCGTCCAGCAGAGCGGTGTGCAGATCCCCGGCGGCATCGTCGAGCACCAGCGGACGTCCTACCTGGACAACCGGGCGCTCGAGACCGTCCAGATCGAGCCGTACGACGGCCACGTCACCCTGTACATGGCCGACCGCTACCACGACGACGTCATCGAGTTCGAGCCGCGGTATGCGATCCGCCAGCCCGACGGCGGCTGGGGCGAGTACGTGGCCGACCTCGAGGTGGTGCCGATCGGCGGCGAGCACATCCAGGCCATCGACGAACCGATCATCGGCAAGGTCGGTGCTCACCTCTCCGACGTGCTGAATAAGGTGGAGGCCGAAACCAGTCAGACGAGTGAGGTAGGCAAATAGTGACGGAGATGGCGCCGGCTCCCATTCAGCACACCACCGCCGAGAAGCTGGCCGAGCTCTACCGTCGCTTGGAATTGGCCAAAGAGCCGGGCGGTGAGAAGGCCGTCGCCAAGCGCGACAAGAAGGGCATCCCCAGCGCCCGCGCCCGGGTGCACGCGCTGGTCGATCCCGGCACCTTCCTCGAGACCGGGGCGTTGGCCAAGACGCCCAACGACCCGAACGCGCTCTACGGCGACGGCTGCGTCACCGGCCACGCCATGATCGACGGCCGGCCGGTCGGGGTGTTCTCCCACGACCAGACCGTGTTCCAGGGCACCGTCGGCGAGATGTTCGGCCGCAAGGTCGCCCGCCTGATGGAGTGGTGCGCGATGGTCGGCTGCCCGATCATCGGCATCCAGGACTCGGGCGGCGCCCGCATCCAAGACGCCGTCACCTCGCTGGCGTGGTACGCCGAGCTGGGCCGCCGCCACGAGGCTTTGAGCGGTCTGGTGCCGCAGATCTCGCTGATCTTCGGCAAATGCGCTGGGGGAGCGGTGTATTCGCCGATCCAGGACGACCTGCTGGTCTCGGTGCGTGACCAGGGGTACTTCTTCGTCACCGGGCCCGACGTCATCCGGGAGGTCACCGGTGAGGACGTCACCCTCGACGAGCTCGGCGGCTCGGATGCGCAGGCCCGCAACGGCAACATCCACCAGGTGGTGAACTCCGAGGCCGAGGCGTTCCAGTACGTCCGCGACTTCCTGTCGTTCCTGCCGTCGAGCGCCGTCAGCGAGCCCCCGATCGTCAACCCCGGCCTCGAGCCGGAGACCACCCCGACCGATCTCGAGCTCGACTCGATCGTGCCGGACTCGGACAACATGGCCTACGACATGCACGAGATCCTGCTGCGGATCTTCGACGACGGCGACTTCCTCGACGTCGCCGCGCAGCACGGGCCGGCCATCATCACCGGGTTCGCCCGGATCGACGGGCGCCCGGTCGGCGTGATCGCCAACCAGCCCATGTACCTGTCCGGGTCGATCGACAACGAGGCCTCCGACAAGGCGGCGCGGTTCATCCGGTTCTGCGACGCGTTCAACATCCCGCTGGTGTTCGTGGTGGACACGCCCGGCTTCCTGCCCGGTGCCGAGCAGGAGAAGAACGGCATCATCAAGCGCGGCGGCCGGTTCCTGTACTCGGTCGTGGAGGCCGACGTGCCGAAGGTGACCATCACGGTCCGCAAGTCGTACGGTGGCGCCTACGCCGTGATGGGATCCCGGCAGCTGACCGCGGACTTCAACTTCGCCTGGCCGACCGCGCGCATCGCGGTGATCGGCGCCGAGGGGGCCGCGCAGTTGCTGATGAAGCGGTTCCCCGATCCCACCACCCCCGAGGCGCAGCAGATCAAGAAGGACTTCATCGAGGGTTACAACCTCAACATGGCGATCCCCTGGACCGCCGCCGAACGCGGATTCATCGACGCGGTCATCGACCCGCACGAGACCCGGCTGCTGCTGCGCAAGTCAATGAAACTGTTGCGGGACAAGCAATTATGGTTCCGCACGGCCCGTAAGCACGGGCTCATCCCGATCTAGGCCTCGAGCCTCAACGCGAGCAGACGCAAAAGCACCCAAAAACGCACATTTTGAGGCGTTTTCGCGTGCTTTTATGTCTGCTCGGCGGCGAATGCGCCGTCTACCAGTTCGTCGAAGCGCTCCAGCGCCTCGTCGGAGTCGGCGTCGATGCCGCGCAGCGCCCCGCGATCGGCGAGATAGCGCTGCGCGTACAGACCCGCGACGAGCGCCTTGCGCTCACCGCCCCGGGTCGCGCGCTCCCACGCGGCCTGCTCGATCAGCAGGGCGCCGGCGTAGACGTCGCCCATGAATTGGGCCAGCGGGAACAGCCGGGCCTCGGCCGTCTGCCTGTCGAGTTTGGTCCAGGCGGTGATCGCCGCGTCCAGGTCCTCGATCCGCCCGGCGACCAGCCGGGTGGTTTCGCCATCGTCGGCGACCGACACCGCGTCGCGCAGCCGCGCCAGCAGCGTCTCGTGCGCGCGGCTCTGCTCGATCCCGCGCCGCACGTCCAGACACAGAATGTTGTCCGGCCCCTCCCAGATGGTGTTCACTTGCGCGTCGCGCAGCAGCCGCGCCACCGGCCAGGTCTCGATATAGCCGTTGCCGCCGTGGATTTCAATCGCGTCCGAGGCCGCGGTGATCCCCAGCCGGCACACCCTGAGCTTGGTGACCGGCACGGCGATGCGTTGCCGCATGCTGCGCGGCTGACGATGGTTGGTGGCGCCGGTACCGTCGAACACCAGCGCCTGCGCCGCCTCGACGTCGACGATCAGCTCGGCGAGCTTGCGCCGCATCAGTGGCTTGTCGATCAGCGCCCCGCCGAACGCCCGGCGTTGCCGGGCGTAACACAGCGATTCCACCAGGGCGCGCCGCGCGTTACCGAGCGCGAACAACGCGATGCCCAGGCGCGCGGCGTTGGTCAGCTCCATCATGCGTCCCAGGCCCTTGCCGTCGGACGGCCCAGCGGCGTCGGTGGGCTCGCCGGACAGCAGAAACGCTTCGGCGTCGACGAATTCGACCTCGCCGGAGGCCACCGAGCGGGTACCCAGCTTGTCCTTCAGCCGTCGCACCCGCACGCCGTTGCGGGATCCGTCGCGGCGGGTGCGCAGCACCAGGAAGTTGGCGACCCCGCGCGAAGAATCCGGTGCGCCTTCGGGTTTCGCCAAGACGACGAACGCCTGCCCGGCGCAGTTGGACGCGAACCACTTGAAGCCGTTCAACAACCACGCGTCACCAACGCGCCGGGCGGTGGTCTCCAGCGCGCCCAGATCGGAGCCGCCGGTGCGTTCGGTCAGCAGCTGCGCCGTCTCGCCGGCCCACTCGCCGGAGGCGAATTTGGCCGCCACGTGCTCGGCCACGTCGGGCGGCGCGTAGGCGGCCACCAGCGACTGGACCATGCCGCCGCCGGTGCCCAGCGCGCAGCCCATGCCGATATCGGCTTGGTTCAGCAGGTAATTCGAGGCGAACATGGTCAGCGACGAGCTCATCTTCGCCTCGCGCGCTTCGGTGCGCAGCGCCCGCTGGGCGTCCAGGACCGCCCGCTTGGACTGCGTGAAGGAGGCCGGCATGACCACCTCGCTGATGTCATGACCCCACCGGTCGTAGCGCTGCAGCCGCGGGGGGTTGCGATCCGTCTCCTCGGCCCAGCGCGCCACCGGCCCGCCCATCAGCTCCCCGATGCGGGTCAAATGGCGTTCGGCCAGCGCGAGTTCGTCCGGCTCGAGGTAGTAGGCCATGGTGAACTGCAGCGTGGGATCGGTGAGGTACCAGTTGAGTCCCACCGCGCCGCCGTAGTTCTCCGTCGCGTAGCGCTGCGATTTCTCGTCGGTGGAAAACGGCAGCCGGTCCACCGCCTCTAGGGCGTAGTCGCTCATGGGTCAGACGCTACGCGCCGGGCCGGTCGTCAGGCAGTAGCCCGCAAGCGGGCGCCGCTGGCGATTCGGGTCAATATGATCCAGCCACTGGTGCCGAACCGCACGGAAATGATTCGGCCGGAACTGAATTCGCCGATGCGTACCCGGATGTCGTCGGCACTGTCCCGGGGTCAGCGGTCACGGATCCCCTCGTCGCTGTTACGTCGGCTGGGCGGTGAGGAAGATCAGCCTGAAGTTGCCGACCTGGAGCACGTCGCCGTTGGTCAGCACCGCGGAGTCGACGGCGGCACGGTTGAGGTAGGTGCCGTTGAGGCTGCCGAGATCGACGACGCGGAATTCGCCGTTCTCGGAGTGGAATTCGGCGTGCCTGCGGCTGACCGTGATGTCGTCGAGAAAGATGTCGCTGGCCGGATGCCGACCCGCGTTCATGACCGGCTGGTTCAACACGAATCTCGCCCCGACGTTGGGGCCCCGCTTCACGACGAGCATGGCCGAACCGCGGTCCAAATCCGCCGCCGCCTCGGCGACGGCCGATGCCATGTCGACGTCGTCGCGGGCGTCGGCGCGCAGCAGGGAACCCATGTCGCCGGTGGCATCATCGGCCGCGGCGATTCGCTGCTGGCTTGTGTCCCTGTGCGACGCCGACACCGCTCCCTCCCCAGATTTCCTCGGATACTCCCATCGCAACATTTGACTCAAACGTCAAAATAGGGCCGGAAGTCCCCGCTTCACCCGCTCGCCCGGCGCCACCGCGCGGGCGCGCGGCGGCTAGGACCGCACCGGCACCACGAACTCGGACGTATAGAACTCCGCCGGGTTCTGGGAGTTCGCATTAGGCCGCTCGATAATCACCCACACGCCGGTCGTGCCCGGCCGAATGGTGTCAGCAACGGTCGCCGTTGCGTTTCCTGCCCCGTCGGTGAGCATGCTGGTAAATGCGGTTCCCGGGTCACCGGGGCCGCAGGTCGATGAGGACGGACGGGGTTCTTCGATGAGGCCGACGTCGAATTGCGCGCCCGGTTCGGGCGCGTCGACCAGGTGCACCTCGGCGACCGCCCTGGATCCGCTGGTGCGGACGATGGCCGAACCGGTGCCGAGCATCGGGCCGGGTACTTTGGGGGCGATGCTGATCTTGCTGAAGTCGCATCGCCGCAGATAGGTGTCGAAAACGACGGTCGTGCCGCCGCCCTCGGCGGACGCGGTGCCGACGGCTGAAGCCGCGGCGGGGGTGATGACCGCGGTGGCCGCGGCCGCGCAGGTTCCCAGGCGTGTCAGTGTGTGCATTCGGCCACCTCGCTCCGCGGTGTGAACTGGATCACAGCGGAATGAGTATTCACCCGAGATTGGCGGTATTAAACCTTTGCCCGGTAATTACCCGGGCGTTAATTCATTGCGCTATTCCACGCCGAATAACCACGCGCAAAACCATTTCGGCGCCGTATCTTCGGCGTTCCGCTAGGGCTTGATGCGGATCGGCCCGGGTGACCACCATCCGGTGCGGGTGGCGGTGCCCAGGTCGAGCTGCGCCGGGTGGGCGTCGGCGATGGTGTCGAACTTGCGCAGCGATCCCCAGTCGCGGCCCCAGTCATGGGACAGGTATGTCGACATCACGTGGGCCCGCAGCAACAGGTCGGTGATGCCCAGCAGGCCGCCGTTGACGCCGTCCTGCCAGGTGTCGGTGTCCTGCTTCTTGGCGTTGTAGTCCGGGGTGATGCGGAACTCCGGGATGTCGGTGACGCCGTTGGAGTGCAGCATCGGCTGCTGGCACGGGAACGCCAGTCCCACCGCCCAGTCCATCAGCACCGGCCGCTTGGAGCCGACGTACTCCTGCAACGACCGCAGCTCAGGCACCCGTGGGGGAGTCAGCGCGATCCAGTCGTCCGGTGTCAGGGACAGGTCCTCGGCAACCACCCGAACCGCGACCGCGTCGGCGGGCATCGCCGAACGCGCGAAGCGCAGGTTCCGCCACACCTTCGGCTGCTCGCCGTACAGGTCGTAGGGCACCAGCCGGCCGGCCGGCTGCACCGCGCCGCCATTGCCGGGCCTGCCGAATTCCAGTTCCACGGTCTGGCCGCTGGTGTGGCCGTGCAGGATGCTGTTGCCGGCGATGGTGCCCGCGGCGGTCACCACCACCAGCGGGTGTCCGTCATCCGGCTTCGGCAGCTGGTACCACGCCGAGGTGAGCCGGCTCTGCTGCTGCGCGCCGGTGGTGTAGCTGCCGGCCAGCGGCACCCGGCCGGGGTCGAGGCCATACGGCAGCGGCACCGTCGAGCCGTTGACCCCCGGGGCCTTCAACTTGGTCGGCGCGTCCCAGTCGTAGTCGGTGCCGGGCTGCGGCACCTCCGTCTCCTTGATCGACTCGGCCAGGGTGCGGTCCGGTACGCCGTTGGGCGTGAATCCCGTTGGGCTGACGCCACCCAACGGCCCGAGCGGGCCGTAATTGTCCGGCTCTCCTGTTTTGAAAGGCGCCATGAAGCCGGCATTGCTGTCGGGCTCGACGAGCACGTCGTCGGCCAGCCCGCAGCCGCCGCTGAACTCCCGCAGGTTGTCCCAGGCGTTGGAGTAGGTGGGGTACTGGCGCACGATCCCGGCCACCATCGAGGCGATGAAGACGAACGCCATGAAGCCGGCCGCAAGGGGGATGGGCGCGGCGGTCAACGCCCGCGCCAGCCGTCCTTCGCCGCGGTCCCTGGGCGCGAAGTGCAGGTACGCCGCGTAGAGCGCGACGATCACGAACAGCGCGAAAAAGACGGTGCTGATGCTGATTCCGTGGATCCGCGGCATCACGTTGTTGAACGGGACGCCGAAGCTCGACACGTACCACCAGCCGTTGGTGGTGGCGAAACACAGGGCCAGCACGAACAGCAGCGCCGCCAGGAAGGCCATGCGGTTACGCGACCAGCGCAAGCTCTCGTGCGACACCAGCACCGTCGTCAGCGCGGCCATCGCCGCACCCACCGCGGCGAACAGCCCGAAGTGGTGCACCCACTTGGTGGGGGTGAACATCAGAAAGAACATGGTGCCGAAGATGACGCCCATCAGCCGCCAGGCCGGCCCGCGCGCAACACCGGGAATTCGCTTGCGCCGCAACATGATAAAGACCGCGGTGAAGAGGCACAGCGCGGCGATCAGGAAGCCGAAGCGGCGCGACAGCGAGCCGTCGACGGTCGGCAGGATCAGGTAGTAGTAGCGCAGGTTCTCGGTGTACCAGGCCTGGCTGGGGCCGATCGAGGTGCGAATCCTGGTGGCTTCCAACACCGTTGACAGCGTCTGATCGGCGAACACCACCGTCAGGATGACCGTGCCGGCGGCCAGCATCGGCGCGACCAGCGGCCAGGTGCCGACCAGGCGATGGCGTTTCACCAGAATCCGCAGGATCGGGCGGCCACCGGCGACCAGCGCTGCCACCGCGATCAACCCGGTGGGCTGGACGCCCAGGGTGAAGGCCGCGGTGATGACGGCCAGCGCGGCGGGGGTGAGCCGGCTGTAGCGCATGGAGCGCTCGATCAGCACGTAGGTGATCAGCGAACCGACGGCGATGATCGGTTCGGGCCGCAGGCCGTTGTCGAACGGCATCCAGGCCGTCAGCAGGACCATGCCCGCCGCCCAGTTCGCCGCCTTGCTGGCGGCCACCGCAGGGCCGAGCCGGGGTAACACCTCCCGCGAGAGCAGCAGCCAGCACACGATCCCCGCGATCAGGTCCGGCAACCGCATCCACAGGCTGGCGTCGGTGACGTGGGTCATCAGTGCCAGCAGGTTGTAGTACCAGCCGAAGGGGTCCTCGGGGCTACCGAACCAGCGGAAGTAGTTCGACATGTAGCCGGCGCGATCGGCCACCCGGGCCATGCCCAGGATGTAGCCGTCGTCCGACGAGTTCGCCCCGATCACGTGCCACAGCACGAAGCCGGAGATCACCGTGACGTCGGCCAGGGTGAACGTGCGCCAGTTCGCCGGAATGAGCCGGCGCATCCGGTGACCGTCCAGCTGATCGAGGCGCCACAAGGCGATCAGCGCGACGATGGTAGACACGATGGCCAGCACCATCGCGGCCAGCTTCAAAGTCGTTGGGGTGGTGGAGAACCGGGTGTCGATGGTCGCCGAGAGCTGCAGACCGGCCGGGGCCGGCCCGCTCAGGTCGGTGAACACCCCGACGATCTGTGGCCGCAGGTTCGGGTCGGGGAAGCCGCCGCCGAGCGGCTTGCCCGCCGGATCGGTCAGCCCGACGAACGTGGCGAACGCGCCCGCCTTCGTCGAGGTGATCTCGATGCGCTGACACTGTGCCGACTCCACCTGATCGCGGGCCGCGCTGGCGATCACCACGTTGCGGTCGGTGACGTCGACGCGCTTGCCGTTGACCACCACGAACAACGCGTTGAGCGCGGCGTCCTTGCCCTTCTTGGGCGCCGTGCTGAGCACGACGCCGCCCTCCGGTGGCAGGCCGCGCACCACCGAGCACGGCACGGTTACCTTCACGTCGACCGGGGTGAGCGAAATCAGCGGCGCGGTAACGCTGTTCAGCTGGCCGTTCTGCGGCCAGTTCAGCGTCGCGGTGGTCTGCACTACGGGCAACAGCGGGGTGGCGATCGACAGGATGAAACCGATCAGCCCGGCGACCGTCGCGACCCAGCGCGTCACCCGCACGTCCTGGCGGGACAACGCTTCGCGCTCGCGCTTGTCGACGGTCGTGACACTCATTTGCTGGTCGGTTCGCGACCCGTCCCCCGCAAGCGGGAGGTGCCCCCGGCGCCCGGCTTCGCCGCCCTTGCGATCGCTCATGG
>NZ_LZLL01000058.1:0-56543 GCF_001669335.1 Mycobacterium sp. 1245852.3
AGGGCAAGGTGGTGGTCGTCACCGCCGCCGCGGGCACCGGCATCGGCGCGTCGACGGCACGACGGGCGCTGGCCGAGGGTGCCGACGTGGTGATCTCGGATCACCACGAACGCCGGTTGGGGGAGACCGCCGACCAGCTCACCGCGCTCGGCCAGGGCAGGGTCGAAAGCGTGCTGTGCGACGTGACGTCGACCGCGCAGATCGATGCGCTGTTCGCGTCGGCGACCGCGCGGATGGGACGCGTCGACGTCCTGGTGAACAACGCCGGGCTGGGCGGGCAGACGCCGGTGGTCGACATGACCGACGAGGAGTGGGACCGGGTCCTGGACGTCACCCTGACGTCGGTGTTCCGCGCCACCCGCGCGGCGCTGCGCTACTTCCGTGACGCGCCGCACGGCGGGGTGATCGTCAACAACGCCAGCGTCCTGGGCTGGCGGGCTCAGCATTCGCAGGCGCACTATGCCGCCGCCAAGGCCGGCGTGATGGCGCTGACCCGTTGCAGCGCAATCGAAGCCGCGGAGTACGACGTGCGGATCAACGCGGTGTCGCCGAGCATCGCGCGACACAAGTTTCTGGAGAAGACGTCGTCGGCCGATCTGCTCGACCGGCTGTCGGCCGGCGAAGCCTTCGGGCGCGCCGCCGAACCGTGGGAGGTGGCGGCCACCATCGCGTTCCTCGCCAGCGACTACTCCAGCTACCTGACCGGCGAGGTCATCTCGGTGTCCAGTCAGCACCCATGAGCTGCGATATCGCTGACTAGCGCCGGTCCGCGACGTGTTTACAATTGTCGACCAACGCGGTTGACGCAGGTGGGAGGGTGCAGTGAGCGACGGACCGGGTCACCGACCGTGGGGTGAGAACCCGCCTCCCGCAAGCACACCCGGCCAGCCACCGGGTGCCCCGTGGCAATCCGACGCGGGTTGGCCGCAGCACTGGGGTCAAGGGGGTCAGCCAACCCCTTTCGGGCAGCCCGCGTACGGGGGGTGGCCCTCGCCACCGCCGGTCACCGTCGCCCAGTTCAACGGGCCGCAGGGCGGTCCCGGGCAACGCAATCGCAAGCCGTGGATCATCGGGCTGAGCGTGGCCGCCGCGGTGCTTGTCGTGGTTGTCATCACCGTGATCGCGGTCAGCAGTGGCGGCGGGTCGGGCAGCGCCGGTGATGCCGCCAAGGGTTACCTCGAGGCGCTGGCCCGCGGCGATGCGCAGGCCGCGCTGTCGTACAGCACCGATCAGCCGGCGTCCAAGGAGTTCCTGACCGACGACATCCTCAAGCGGCAGATCGCGCGGTGGCCGATCACCGACATCAAGATCCTCGACGACAATTCCGCGCACGCTTTCGGTTTCGGGCAGGTGCACGTGTCGGCGAAATTCGGCGAGAACACCTCGGACGTGACCATGTCGATCAAGAAGGCGGGCAGCGACTGGAAACTCGACCACGCCGCGATCAAGGTGGACACGCTGAACGCGGGCATCGAGCAGGCCGCCGTCAAAACCGCGACGTTCTTCGGCAAGCCCGTCGGCACCGCGCCGGTGTACGTCTTCCCCGGTTGGCTGGACGTCTCCAGCAGCAACCCGAACCTGGCCGTCAACACGAAAAAGCCCTTCCTGCTTGACAATCTGACGACATCGGGCGCGTACTTCAACGACCTGGAATTCAAACTCAGCGACAAGGGGTTGGCCGCGACCAGCTCCGCGATATCGGCGGCGCTGGCCAGTTGTGCGAACTCGAACCAACTGCGACCGGCCGACTGCCCGCAGCACGCCTTCGACTACGACCTGGTGGACGGGACCGCAGCCTGGGGCAAACCGGACATCAGCGGCCTCAAGATCAACCTGTTCGATCCCTTCCGACTCGAGGCGTCCTTCTCCGGGTCGGTCAACTTCCCGCTGACGGCCCAGACCCGGTCGGGCGGCACCAAGACGAGCGTCGTCGACACCTTCGTGTCCGGCAACGCCGACGAGTCGCAGAATCCGCCGGTGGTCTCGCTGCGCTGACGCTCTTGACGGAGCGGCCGCGGATCGGAAACCAAGGCCTCGGTGGCCAAGCAAGCGCTTGGTTGATACTCTGATCGGGTGGACCGAGTGCCCGGTCAGGCGAACAGCCGGCGAGACGAGCTACTGGAGCTCGCCGCGACGATGTTCGCCGAGCGTGGATTGCGCGCCACCACCGTCCGGGACATCGCCGACAGCGCCGGCATTCTGTCCGGCAGCCTGTATCACCACTTCTCCTCCAAGGAGGAGATGGTCGACGAACTGTTGCGCAGTTTCCTGGACTGGCTGTTCGCGCGCTATCGCGAAATCGTCGACAGCGAGGCCAACCCCCTGGAGCGGCTCAAGGGGCTGTTCATGGCGTCGTTCGAGGCGATCGAGCACCGGCACGCGCAGGTCGTCATCTACCAGGACGAAGCCCAGCGGTTGTTGTCTCAGCCCCGGTTCTCCTACATCGAGGACATGAACCGGCAACAGCGCAAGATGTGGCTCGAGTTGCTCAATCAGGGCGTCGAACAGGGGTATTTCCGGCCCGACCTCGACGTCGACCTGATCTACCGCTTCATCCGTGACACCACCTGGGTGTCGGTGCGCTGGTATCAACCCGGCGGACCGCTCACCGCGGAGCAGGTGGGCCAGCAATATCTCGCCATCGTGCTTGGCGGGATCACTGCGGAATCAAAGAACATCGAAGAAGGAGTCTGAAATGCCTGAGGCGTACGTCATCGACGCTGTGCGTACCGCGGTCGGCAAGCGCGGCGGGTCGCTGGCCGGAATTCACCCGGTGGATCTCGGTGCGCTGGGATGGCGCGGCCTGCTCGACCGGGTCGACGTCGATCCCGCCGCCGTCGACGACGTGATCGCCGGCTGTGTCGATGCCATCGGCGCGCAGGCCGGCAACATCGCCCGGCTCTCGTGGCTGGCCGCGGGCTATCCCGAAGAGGTTCCCGGCGTCACCGTCGACCGGCAGTGCGGATCCAGCCAGCAGGCCATTTCCTTTGGCGCGCAAGCGGTCCTGTCCGGCACCGCCGATCTGATCGTCGCCGGCGGCGTGCAGAACATGAGCCAGATCCCGATCTCGTCGGCCATGACGGTCGGCGAGCAGTTCGGATTCACCTCACCGACAAACGAATCCAAGCAGTGGCTGCACCGCTACGGCGACCAGGAGATCTCACAATTCCGCGGCTCCGAGCTGATCGCGGAGAAGTGGAACCTGTCCCGCGAAGAGATGGAGCGCTACGCGCTGACCAGCCACGAGCGCGCGTTCGCGGCCATTCGCGGCGGCCACTTCGACAACGAAATCATCACCGTGGAAACCGAATCCGGGCCGTTCCGGGTTGACGAGGGGCCGCGCGAGTCGTCGCTGGAGAAGATGGCCGGGCTCAAGCCACTGGTCGAGGGGGGCCGGTTGACGGCGGCCATGGCCAGCCAGATCTCCGATGGTGCCAGTGCCGTCCTGCTCGCGTCCGAAAAGGCCGTCAAGGAGCACAACCTGACGCCGCGGGCACGCATCCACCACATCAGCGCCCGCGCCGCCGACCCGGTGTTCATGCTGACCGGGCCCATCCCGGCGACCCGCTACGCGCTGGACAAGACCGGGCTGTCCATCGACGACATCGACACCGTCGAGATCAACGAGGCGTTCGCGCCGGTGGTGTTGGCCTGGCTCAAGGAGATCAAGGCCGACCCGGAGAAGGTCAACCCCAACGGGGGGGCGATCGCGCTCGGTCACCCGCTGGGTGCCACCGGCGCCAAGCTGTTCACCACCATGCTCAACGAGCTGGAGCGCATCGGTGGCCGCTACGGGCTGCAGACGATGTGCGAGGGCGGCGGCACGGCCAATGTCACGATCATCGAGCGCCTCTGACCTCGTGCAGCACTCGCTTCCGTCGCCCAGTGTGAAAGCTACGACGCGTCAACCGCGTGTCGCGTCGTAGGATTCACATTCGCGAGGTTGTCGGTGCGGGTTGGCACCATCGGCGGCATGACGGAGCTCTTCCTGGGCAGTGAGGCCCTGGCGGCAAAAGTGATGCCCGAGCGGGCAATGCGCTCCCTCTTCGAGCCTGTCCATCCGGGTGTCTACGCGCCTGGCGGCATCGCGCTGACGGCGCGCGAACGCGCGCGGGCGGCATGGCTTTGGTCGCGGCGCAACGGCGTCATCGCGGGGAACTCGGCGGCCGCGATGCTCGGGGCGAAGTGGGTGAGTCCGACGCTCGATGCTGAGCTGGTGCACGGCAATCGCCGCCCACCCGCCGGCATCGTCGTGCACAGCGAGACACTGCTCCCCGGTGAGGTAGTCGAAGTTGACGGCATGCCAGTGACCAGTCCGGCGCGCACCGCTTTCGATGTTGGACGGTGGACATCGTCGCGGCTGTCCGCGGTGCAGCGGCTCGATGCGCTGGCGAACGTCACCGGCGTCAAAATCAGCGACATCGAAGCCGTGCTGGCCGGGCATCGCGGCATGCGCGGCCTGGGTCGGCTCAAAGCGGTGCTGCCGCTGGTGGACAGCGGCGCGGAGTCTCCGCAGGAGACCCGCACCCGGCTGGTGCTGATCGACGCGGGTTTGCCTGTGCCACAGACACAGATCCGAGTGTGCGACGACTACGGCGACTTCGTTGCCCGCATCGACATGGGGTACCGCGAGCTGCGCGTCGGCATCGAGTACGACGGACCGCAGCACTGGACGGACGCCGGGCAGCGCGATCGCGACATCGACCGGTACACCGCATTGGCCGACTTGGGCTGGACGATCGTGCGGGTCGGCAGCGACCTTCTCCGCTATCGGCATGGCACCCTCATTGCCCGTGTCGTCAACGCGATGCGGGCCGCGGGATGGCGCCCTGGGCCACCGAGCGTGAAATCCTCGACGGCACCGCGGCGTGTCGCGTCGTGAAATTCACCCTGGGTCAACTTTTTACCGGATTCGGCCGCCTACCGGGTCGCCACCACCAGGCCAATGCCGCCTAGGGCGAGCAGCCAACTCGTGAAGCTGCCGACCAAGAAGTACTCGGTCACCTCGTCGATGCCGACGCCGTTGTCGCGGTTGGTCTGGGCGTTCAATTCCGGGAATCGGATGATGCCCTTGGCCGCGACGACGGCGCTGGCCGCGGCCACCTGGCCGCCGACGCCGAGGCTGAGGATCAGCAGCCGCTCCAGCGGCCCCAGCAGCCGGCCGCCCTTGAGCCGATCCGACGGCTGCGGCTCACCGGGTGGGCGCACCGCGCCCACCGAGCCAAGCACCAGGCGCACCAACTGATTGGCGGTGGCGAACTGGACCAGCATCACGCCGACGAGCATCAGCAACCGGGCGGGCGTGACATGGCTGAGTGGCAGGTGAACCCAGGCCGACCACCGCGCGACGACGCCGCCGCCCGGCGAGGACCAGCCGGATAACAGGGCCAGCACCGCCAGCGCGCCGCCGAACACCGCCAGCGGAGCGATCTGGTTTTTGCCGCTGAGTTCGCTTCGCGCGCAAAGCCATTCCCACGCCACCACCGCCGCGGCGGCCAGCACGAGCAGCGCGATGTCCCCGGCACGCCACAGGGCGCCCAGCCCCGCGCACGCCAGCACCACCACCGGCCCGGCCAGCAGCGGTGGCCATAGCGCACCGACCGCACGCCGGCAGAGGTCGGCGACGCCGAGGGCGATGAGAAAGACCGCCACGGCGCTCACGGCAGACTCCGAAGGTATTGACTGGCAAGCACAATCAAGTCCAGGCCGTCGCGGCTCGCGCGTTGGGACACCGCCGACGGGCTGATGCCCTCTTCGGCGGCGAGCTCCTTTTTGGTCCGGCCCGTCATCAAGCCCCTCACTATCCGCAATGACCGTTCATCAAGCGATCCAAGCAGATGGTCCCGACAAATCAGGGCGGCGTTGACGGCGGCGACGTCGTCGCGGGTGCCGGCCTCGGCCCGAAACGTCGTGCGTACCAGCGTCAAGCCGGGCTGCCGCTGCGCCTCCGCGGTGTGCTGGATGGCCTCACGGGCGGTCCACCAGCCCGGGCCGTCCTGGATTCCCGCGGCGGCATCGAGGATGGTGACCGAGCCCCAGCCGATGCCGAACCGGACGTCGATGTCGGGGCCGACGGCCAGCCGCAGCGTCAGGGCGGCATCGATCGCGGAGCCGACGGTCGGGTAACTGCCCTGGAACTCGTCGCCGACGGTGAACGCGGGCGGGCCGATAGCTTCGGCGGCGACGTGTCGCAGGGCGGCCGCCAGGCTCCCATGCAGCTTCGAGCGGTCGGTGGCACGCCGGGAACCGACGACGTCACCGATGAGCGTCGCCCGTGATGAAGGACCCAGCTTCATCCGAGCCATTTGAAGAGTATAGCTTAATCATGCGAGGATTTAGCTATACGCTTTATCGAGGCGTTACACCTCTTCGATGAGAGCCGACGCCGCCTGCAGGTGCCGGACGGCGTCTCGCACGATCGACTCGATCAGTTCGGCGCACGACGGCAGGTCCTCGAGGATGCCGGCCACCTGGCCGGAAGCCAGCACGCCGGCGTCGGTGTTGCCGTCCACCAGCCCGGCTTTCAACAGCATCGGGGTATTGGCCGCCATCACCACCTGAGACCAGGTCAGCTCCTTGCCGTGCCGCATCGCCAGGCCGTCGCTGATCATCGACCGCCAGGTCATCTGCGACATGTGCTTGAACTTGGCGGCATTGCGCACGGCCGCGGTCAGGCCCCGCACCGGCGAACCACCTTCCAGCTTCTCCACCAAACCGGTGCGCAGCACCCGGTGCGGCATCCCGTCCACCCGGGTGGTGACCACCGTGCCGTCCAGCGCCGATTCGAGGTAACGGCGCTTGACCGCGTCGGGCACCGTCGAATCCGAGGTGAGCAGAAACCGGGTGCCCATCGCGACGCCGGCGGCGCCATAGCTCAGCGCGGCCGCCAGACCGCGTCCGTCGAAGAATCCGCCCGCCGCGATCACCGGAATGCCGCTGCCCTGCACGGCGTCGAGCACCGAGGGCAGCAGCAGCGTGGTGGCGACCGGGCCGGTGTGCCCACCACCCTCGCCGCCCTGCACAATCATCGCGTCGGCGCCCCAGCCGGCGACCTTGCGGGCGTGCTTGGCCGCGCCGATCGACGGAATCACCACGGCGCCGGCCTCTTTCAGCCGCGCGATGAGCTCCTGCTTGGGCGCCAGCGCGAAGGAGGCCACCTTGACGCCCTCGCGGATCATCAGGTCCACGCGATCGCCGGCGTCTGCGGCGTCGGCGCGAATGTTCACGCCGAACGGCTTATCCGTGGCGGCCTTGACCTTGGCGATGGCCGTCGCCAGTTCGTCCAGCGTCATGGTGGCCGAGGCCAGGATGCCCAGCCCGCCGGCGTTGGCCGTGGCGGACACCAGCCGCGCGCCGGCCACCCAGCCCATCCCGGTCTGGACCACCGGGTGCTCGACACCGACCAGCTCGGTCAGCGGCGTGCGCAGCTTCGTAACCACCGTCAGCGGATCTCTCTGTCGCGCAGCGACTTCGGGTCGATGACCTCGCGGATCAGGCGCAGCTCGTCGTCGGTCGGCAGCCGGGTCTCCTCGGCGCCCTCCAGGCCGTGCACCTCGAACGAGGTGTTCTCGGCGACCTCGTCGGCCGAAACGCCGGGGTGCAGCGAGACCGCCCGCATGCTGCGCCCGGGCCCGCCGAAGTCGAACACACCGAGGTTGGACACCACCCGGTAGGTGTTGGCGAAGCGGAACGCCGGATTGTCGTCGTCCACGTTGTCCCAGCCGATTCCGCAGACGATGTCGACCTTCTCGCAGAACACCCGCTTGGAATGGTTGCCCACCCAGTAGCTGGTCGCGTGGTTGATGGCGTTGCCGGGCGCCCCGCGCACGCCGAACATCTGGCGCTTGGGCTGCTGCAGCGGGCCGAACGCCGAGATGTTCTGATTGCCAAAGCGGTCAACCTGATTGGCGCCCATCACGACGTGGCGCCGGCCCCAGGCCAGGGTTTCGAAGACGCGGCCGAACGGCATCCAGCCCTCGACGGGTGCCGACGCGCCTAGCGCCGGGGTCTCGGCCAGCAGCTGCGCCTCACCGTCGGTCAGCAGGATGTCCGGCGAAAAGGTCAGCCGGGCCAGCCGGGCACCGACCGAGGCCATGTTCGTCATCGGACTGACCATGATTTCGCCTGCGTCCCGGAACAATTCGGCACAGGCGACCGCGCAGATCTCGGGTCGGGTGATCGCGTCGCCGCTCATGACGAGGCCTCCTCTTTGAAAGCGCGCACGGCCGCCTGATAGTCCTCTTCGCTGCCCGACAGGAAGGTCTGCACGAACTGCTGCCAACCCTCGTCGGTCGAGGCCGCCTCGGCGTAATGCCGCTGGAACTTCTCGTCGCGCCCGTAATCGGGTGCGGCGGTGGTGAAGTGGGCCCCACCGGGTGCCTCGACCACGCCGTCGACCATCATCCGGTTCACCAGCAGCGCCTGCGGGGGGACCGCCTTGACCAGCTCCTGGGTGGAAACGACGCGCTCCACCGACAGGAAGCGCTTCTCGGCGGCCATCAGGAAGAGGTCGTCGAAGTACGGGTCGATGCCGGTGTAGGCCGCATTGCCTTGCGCGTCACCAAGATTGAGATGGGCGAACGCGGCGTCCAGGCGCAGCGCCGGCATCGCGATCAGGGTTTCGTGTCCGCCGCCGGGTGCCGGATACGGGCTCGTCACGGTCGCCAGCTCGCCCTCCCAGAAGTCCGGGACCGAACTGCCCAGCCCGGCCCGAATCGGCAGGAACGGCAGGCGTTGCGCGGCCGCCTGCAGACCGCATCGCAGCATGCCTTCGTCCATCTCCCTGGCCTCGATCGTGCCGCCGGTTCGGGCCTTGGCGAACCAGGGGTCGTAGAAGGGTGGGGAGTCCAGCGAGACGAATCCGTAGTAGACCCGCTTGACCTTGCCGGCCGAGCACAGCAGGCCGACGTCCGGCCCGCCGTAGGTCACCACGGTCAGGTCGGTGATGTCGGTGCGCAGCAGGGCCCGGACGAACGCCATGGGTTTGCGCCGCGATCCCCAGCCGCCGATGCCGATCGTCATGCCGCTGCGCAACTGCGCGACGACGTCGTCGAGGGTGGTTCTCTTGTCGCTCACGACTTCTCACCCTTCGTCGTACCGGCGAACGCGTCACGGTGCTCGTCGGACACGCCGGCGAGATTGAGCTCGAACGTAAAGCCTTGCTCCATGCGATAACTCGAGTTGACCCGCTGCACGTCGATGAGGTTCAGCGCCTCCTTGGCGGCCCGGATGACGCGGGTGTCCTTGGCGGCGATGTCGCGCGCGACCCGCAGGGCCGCCTCGTCGAGCTCGTCGCGCGGCACCACCTCGTGCACCGAACCGAAGTGGTGCAGGGTGCCGGCGTCGACGGTGGCCGCTGTGAAGAACAGCCGCCGCATCATGTGCTGGGGCACCAGCCGGGACAGGTGGGTGGCCGCGCCGAGCGCGCCGCGTTCCACCTCCGGCAGACCGAAGGTGGCGTCGTCGGAGGCGACGATGACGTCGGCATTGCCGACCAGTCCGATGCCGCCGCCGACGCAGAACCCGTTGACGGCCGCGACGACGGGCACCGCGCACTCGTACACCGCGCGGAACGCGGCGAAGCAGCCGCGGTTGGCGTCGATGAGCGCGGTGAATCCCTCGGTGCGCTGCATCTCCTTGATGTCGACCCCGGCGTTGAAGCCGCGGCCCTCGGCGCGCAGGATCACCACATGGGTCTCGGGGTTCTGGCCGGCCGCGGTGATGGTGTCGGCCAGTTCGAACCAGCCGCGCGACGGGATGGCGTTGACGGGCGGGAAGTCGACGGTAACCGCGACGATGCCCGGTTCGGTGGTGGTGGATGTGATGGGCAAGGTGCCACTTCCTTGTGGGGTAACTACCTAAGCAAGCACTTGCTTGGTACGCTAGCACAGTGACTCGCGCCGAAGCATGCCCCCCTTTTGACGCCATCAACTTGGGGCTGGCAGGGCGGGTGGTTCTCGTCACCGGCGGCGTGCGCGGGGTGGGGGCCGGGATCAGTTCGGTGTTCGCCGGGCAGGGTGCCACCGTCGTCACCTGCGCGCGCCGCGCGGTCGAGGGGCTGCCCTACGAGTTCCACTCCTGCGACATCCGCGACGACGACGCCGTCAAGGGGTTGATCGACGCCATCGTGGACCGGCACGGCCGGCTCGACGTGGTCGTCAACAACGCCGGGGGATCGCCCTTCGTGTTGACCGCGGAGTCCAGCGCCAAGTTCAACCGCAAGATCATCGAACTCAATCTCATTGGTGGGCTGTCGGTTTCGCAGCACGCGAACGCGCACATGCAGGGCCAGCGGCAGGGCGGATCGATCATCAACATCTGCAGTCTGTCCGGGCGCCGGCCGTCCCCGGGGACCGGGGCCTACGGCGCGGCCAAGGCGGGCCTGGAAAGCCTCACGCAGACGCTGGCCGTGGAGTGGGGGCCGAAGGTCCGGGTGAATGCCTGTGTGGTCGGCATGGTGGAGACCGAGCAGTCCGAACTGTTCTACGGCGACGCCGAGTCCATCGCCGCGATCTCGAAGAATGTGCCGCTCGGCCGGCTGGCCAAACCTGCCGACATCGGTTGGGCCGCAGCGTTTCTGGCATCCGATGCGGCGTCCTACATCAGCGGTGCCTCGTTGGAGGTGCATGGCGGCGGCGAGCCACCGCACTATTTGGCCACCACGAACGCCAGCGCGATCAAGTAAAGGAGAGACGGAAATATGGGAGTGGTTGACGGCCGCGCCGTCATCGTCACTGGAGCGGGCGGCGGCATCGGTCGTGCGCATGCGCTGGCGTTCGCCGAGGAAGGCGCGCGTGTGGTGGTCAACGACATCGGGGTGGGCCTGGACGGTTCGCCGGCCGGCGGCGGCAGCGCCGCCCAGAGTGTGGTGGACGAGATCACCGCGGCCGGCGGTGAAGCCGTCGCCGACGGATCCAACATCGCCGATTGGGACCAGGCGGCCGGCCTGATCCAGACCGCGGTCGAAACCTTCGGCGGCCTGGACGTTTTGGTGAACAACGCCGGCATCGTTCGCGACCGGATGCTGGCCAACACCAGCGAAGAGGAGTTCGACGCCGTCATCGCCGTGCATCTCAAGGGGCACTTCGCCACGATGCGGCACGCCGGGGCGTACTGGCGTGGGCTGTCCAAAGAGGGCAAAACCGTTGACGCCCGGATCATCAACACCAGTTCGGGTGCCGGCCTGCAGGGCAGCGTCGGGCAGGCCAACTACAGCGCCGCCAAGGCGGGCATCGCGGCGTTGACGTTGGTCGGCGCCGCCGAGATGGGGCGCTACGGCGTCACCGTCAACGCCATCGCGCCCTCGGCGCGCACCCGGATGACCGAGACCGTGTTCGCCGAGATGATGGCAACGCAGGACCAGGATTTCGATGCGATGGCGCCGGAAAACATCGCACCGCTGGTGGTCTGGTTGGGCAGCGCCGAAGCCCGCGACGTCAGCGGCAAGGTCTTCGAGGTCGAGGGCGGCAAGATCCGCGTCGCGGAGGGCTGGGCCCACGGACCGGAGATCGATAAAGGCGCGCGGTGGGATCCCGCGGAGCTGGGCCGCGTCGTGGCCGACCTGCTCGCCAAGGCGCGCCGTCCCGTCCCCGTCTACGGCGCCTAGCGGGGTTCGCACACCACGAGCGGGATGACCCGGTCGGCGGCCTCGCGGTACTTGCGGTAGGGCGGGTACATCCGCGTCAGGCGTGGCCAATACCGTTCCCGCTCAGCGTCCGTGGCATCGCGGGCGACCAGGTCCAGGCGCTGGGCGCGGATCTGGACCCGCACGTCGGGATTCTCCTTGAGGTTGAGGTACCACAAGGGGTCTTCGTCGCGCCCGCCGAAGGTCGCGGGCAGGATCACCCGGTCGCCGTCGAGCAGGTAGAGCGTCGCGGTGGTCCGCGGCTGGTCGGACCTGCGTCCGGTCGTGGTCAGCAGCGCCGCCGGAAACCGCAACAGCTTCGCGCCGATCTTGCCGTCGGTGCGTCGGTACACCCAGATGTGGGCGCGCGCGAAATACTTGAGCAGCAGCGCAATCGGGCGCGAGTTGCGGATCCAGCGGCGGTCGGACATGTTGCCCGGGATGATTCCCCACCGGGACGCACGGGAAACGTCAGGGGTCGCAGATGACGATCGGGATGACCCGATCGGTCCATGCCCGGTAGTCGTCGAACGACGGATACATGGCGTCCAGCTTGGGCCAGTACTCGGCGCGTTCCGCCTCGGTGGCGTCACGGGCCTGCAGCTGCAGCACCTCGTCCTTGATCTGCACGGAGACCTTGGGATTGGCCTTGAGGTTGAGATACCACTGCGGGTGTTTGTCGCTGCCGCCCTTGGAGGCGACCAGTATCACCCGGTCGCCCTCCCGCAGGTAGAGCAGCGGGCTCACCCGGGGTTCGCCGCTCTTGCGGCCCGTGGTGGTGAGCAGCGCGACCGGAGCCTTCTGGAAGGTGTTGCCGTATTTTCCGTTGCTGCGCTTGTAGATCCACGCGTTGCTCTTGGCCATCCACTTGATGATGAAGCTGACCCACGGCGAGTTCAGTGCGCGCGGCTTCGGTTTCGGCATGACGGTCCTTAACGATTTTGGATAAAGGGGTGGAAGCGAACCTTGATGTGGTGGATTTCGGCTTTGCCGCTTGCGCTTTCGGCCGGAATCACGAAGGTCTCGTCGACGTGTGCGGCGAGGCGCCGGCCACCGATGCCCGCCTTGGTCAGCACCTGGTAGGACGCGTGCACCCGGTCGCCGTCGACGCGGTAATCCGGTGGCGTCGTCTGCGCGAGCAACCGGTACTGCAGGCCGCGATTGAGGCTGCGCCGCAGATGATTTCCGGAGAAACCGTTCTTGATGCCCTGCTCGACGCGGGTGCACCCGGGCGCGAACGGAACGGCGTCACCGTCATGGTTGACCAGCGCGTCGATGTAGGACTGCGCCGCGGCGATGCGGCGGTCGTCGGGGATGCTCACCAGGTGCGGAAAACTCACCGAGCGCTAGATGCGCTCGATGATGGTGCCGGTCGACAGGGCACCACCGGCGCACATGGTGATCAGCGCGGTGGTCTGGTCGGTGCGCTCCAGCTCGTGTAGCGCGGTGGTGATCAACCGGCTGCCGGTGCTGCCGACCGGGTGGCCCAGCGCGATGGCGCCGCCGTTGACGTTGACCTTCGCCATGTCCGGGTCGTGCACCCGCGCCCACGACAGCACCACCGACGCGAAAGCCTCGTTGATTTCCGTGATGTCGATGTCGCCCATCTTCATCCCGGCCTTCTCCAGCACCTTCGCCGTCGACTGCACCGGCCCGTCCAGGTGGTAGTACGGCTCGGCGCCGACCAGGGCCTGGCTGACGATGCGGGCCCGCGGCCGCAGGCCCAACGCCTTGGCCTTGTCCTCGTCCATCCACAGCACGGCCGCCGCGCCGTCGGAGATCTGTGACGACGTTCCTGCCGTGTGGATTCCGCCCTCGAGCACCGGCTTCAGCGCGGAGAGACCTGACAGCGTGGTGTCGCGCAGGCCCTGGTCGCGGCTGATGGTGACGCGCTCGGATGTCGGTTGCTTGTTCTCGTCGAGTGCCGGGGCCTCGATCGGGGAGATCTCGCGGTCGAAGCGGCCTTCCTCCCAGGCCTGCTTGGCCTTCGTCTGGGAGGCCAACCCGAACTCGTCGATCTCTTCACGGGTGATGCCGCGCCGCTTGGCGATCCGCTCGGCGGCGGTGAACTGGTCGGGCAGATCGATGTCCCACGACGAGGGACGCAGGATGGTCCGGTCCGGACCGGCGTTCGCGCCGAGCCCGACGCGGCTCATGGCCTCGATCCCACACGCGATGCCGATGTCGATGGCGCCCGCCGCGATGAGGCCCGCGACCAGGCCGTTGGCCTGCTGACCGCTGCCGCACTGACAGTCCACGGTCATGGCGCCGACGTGTTCGGGCAACCCGGCGACGAGCCAGCTGACCCGGGTGATGTTGTTGGACTGCTCGCCGTACTGTGTGACGCAGCCGCCGACGATCTGTTCGACGTCGCCGGCGTCGATGCCGGCCTTCTCGACGAGAGCCTTCTGCACCGCACCCAGCAACTCGGTGGCGTGCAAGCCGGACAGCCAGCCGTTCCGCTTGCCGATGGGGCTACGAGTGGCTTCAACGATGACAGGGTTACCCATTCCGTCAGGCTAGAACACGTTTCATTACTCTGACAAGCGAGGATGGTGACCTGCC
This sequence comes from Mycobacterium sp. 1245852.3, assembly GCF_001669335.1. NCBI lineage: Bacteria > Bacillati > Actinomycetota > Actinomycetes > Mycobacteriales > Mycobacteriaceae > Mycobacterium > Mycobacterium sp. 1245852.3. The sequence continues at coordinate 14,189 of NZ_LZLL01000058.1, forward strand.
TTTTATCTGCGCAGGAGGCGTGTTTTACTGGCACTAGAACACGTTGCAATTAGTGTTGTAAAAGGAGCGCACTCTACATGGCACCCCCCAACATTCCCGCCGACTTCGACTTTCTCGACCCCGACGTCAACCTCGCCGGGCTGCCCGTCGAGGAACTCGCCCAGCTTCGCAAGGCCGAACCGATCCACTGGGTCGACATCCCGAATGGCGCGGGCGGGTTCGAGGACCACGGCTACTGGCTCGTGACCAAGCATGCCGACGTCAAGGAGGTGTCGAAGCGCAGCGACATCTTCTCTAGCTGGATGAACGGCGCCATCCCGACCTGGCCGCCGGAGATGAAGCGCGAGCAGGTCGAGCTGCAGCGCAGCGTCATGCTCAACATGGACGCGCCGCACCACACCCGGCTGCGCAAGATCATCTCCCGCGGGTTCACCCCGCGGGCCATCGGGCGGCTGGAAGCCGAACTGGCCGAGCGCGCCCAGAACATCGCCGCGACCGCCGCCAAAGAGGGCAGCGGCGACTTCGTCGAACAGGTCTCGTGCGAGCTGCCCCTGCAGGCCATCGCGGGTCTGCTCGGCGTTCCCCAGGAGGATCGCGACAAGCTGTTCCGCTGGTCCAACGAGATGACCGGTGGCACCGACCCCGAGTACGCCCACGTCGACCCCGCGCAGTCATCGATGGAGCTGATCACCTACGCGATGGCGATGGCCGCGGAGCGCAACCAGAACCCCACCGACGACATCGTCACCACGCTGATCCAGGCCGACATCGACGGCGAGAAGCTCTCCGACGACGAGTTCGGTTTCTTCGTGGTCATGCTGGCGGTGGCGGGCAACGAGACCACGCGTAACTCGATCACCCACGGCATGATCGCGATGGCGGACAACCCCGATCAGTGGGAGCTGTTTAAGAAGGAGCGTCCGTCGACCACGGCCGACGAGATCATCCGGTGGGCGACCCCGGTGTCGGCGTTCCAGCGCACCGCCAACGAGGACACCGAGCTGTCCGGTGTGCGGATCAAGAAGGGTCAGCGGGTGGTGATGTCCTACCGGTCCGCCAATTTCGACGAAGAGGTCTTCGAAGACCCGCACACCTTCAACATCCTGCGCGACCCGAACCCGCACGTTGGCTTCGGTGGCACCGGCGCCCACTACTGCATCGGGGCGAACCTGGCCCGCATGACGATCAACCTGATCTTCAACGCGGTCGCCGATCACATGCCGGACCTCAAGCCGATCGGCGAGCCCGAGCGGTTGCGGTCGGGCTGGCTCAACGGCATCAAGCACTGGCAGGTCGACTACGCCGGCAAGCCCGCGGTGACGTCCTGATGGACTTCGACCTCACCGCGACGCAACAGGCCGTCGCCGATGTCGTCACGTCAGTGTTCGAGCGCGAATTGAGCTGGGACGCTTTGGTCAACGGCGGTGTGACGGCCCTCGCGGTGCCCGAGCGCCTCGGCGGCGATGGGGTGGGTCTGCCCGAGGTCACCACCGTGCTCACCGAGATCGGTCGCCACGGCGCCATCACGCCGGCCCTGGCCACACTGGGATTCGGCGTGCTGCCGCTGCTCGACCTGGCCACCGACGAACAACAGGACCGGTTTCTGGCCGGAGTCGCCAAGGGTGGGGTGTTGACCGCCGCGCTCAACGAGCCGGGTACCGCGCTGCCGGACCGGCCTTCGGCCACGTTCGCGGGCGGCCGCCTGTCGGGCACCAAGGTCGGCGTCGGTTATGCGGGACAAGCGGATTGGATCATCGTGACCGCCGACAGTGCGGTGGTCGTGGTGTCGCCGACGGCCGACGGCCTCGAGGTGGTCCAGACCCCCACCTCCAACGGCTCCGAGGAGTACACCGTCACGTTCGCCGACGTCGCGGTCCAAGACTCCGACGTGTTGGCCGGCGCGACGGCTTCCCGGGTCAACCAGTTGGCGCTTGCCGCCATCGGCGCCTATGCCGACGGGCTGGTGGCCGGGGCGCTGCGCCTGACCGCCGACTATGTGGCCAACCGCAAGCAGTTCGGCAAGCCGCTCTCGACGTTCCAGACCGTGGCCGCCCAGCTCGCCGAGGTCTACATCGCCTCGCGCACCATCGATTTGGTGGCGAAGTCGGTCGCCTGGCGGCTGTCCGAGGGCCGCGACGCCGACAACGACCTGGACGTTCTCGGGTACTGGATCACCTCGCAGGCGCCGCCGGTGATGCAGCTCTGCCATCACCTGCACGGCGGGATGGGAATGGACATCACCTATCCCATGCACCGGTACTACTCCACGATCAAGGACCTGTCCCGACTGCTGGGCGGTTCTTCTCATCGTCTCGATCTGGTGGGAGCGCAATGTTCATAGACCTGACCCCGGAGCAGCGTCAGCTGCAAGCGGAACTGCGGGAATACTTTTCCAACCTGATCTCCTCCGACGAGATGAAGGCGATGGAGCAGGACCGGCACAACGAGGCTTATCGCGCGGTGATCCGGCGGATGGGCCGCGACGGCAAGCTCGGTGTCGGCTGGCCAAAGGAGTTCGGCGGCTTGGGCTTCGGCCCGATCGAGCAGTCGATCTTCGTCAACGAGGCGCACCGCGCCGACGTGCCGCTGCCCGCGGTGACGCTGCAGACGGTCGGCCCGGTGCTGCAGCAGTTCGGCAGCGAGGAGCAGAAGAAGAAGTTCCTGCCTGCCATCCTGGCCGGCGAGGTTCACTTCGCGATCGGCTACACCGAGCCCGAGGCCGGCACCGACCTGGCCTCGCTGCGCACCACCGCGGTTCGCCAGGGCGACGAGTACATCGTCAACGGGCAGAAGATCTTCACCACCGGCGCGCACGACGCCGACTACATCTGGCTGGCCTGCCGCACCGACCCGGAAGCCGTGAAGCACAAGGGGATTTCGATCCTGATCGTCGACACCAAGGATCCCGGCTACTCCTGGACGCCGATCATCCTGTCCGACGGCGCCCACCACACCAACGCTACCTACTACAACGACGTGCGGGTGCCCGCCGACATGCTGGTCGGCGAGGAGAACGGCGGATGGCGGCTGATCACCACCCAGCTCAACAACGAGCGCGTCATGCTGGGCCCGGCGGGCCGCACCGCCGGCATCTACGACCGGGTGCACGCCTGGGCGTCCAAGCCGGGCAGCGACGGCGTCACGCCGATCGATCATCAGGACGTCAAGCGGGCGCTGGGTGAAATCCACGCGATGTGGCGGATCAACGAGCTGCTGAACTGGCAGGTGGCCGCCGCCGGTGAGGACATCAACGTGGCCGACGCCGCGTCGACGAAAGTCTTTGGCACCGAGAAGATTCAATACATCGGCCGGCTCGCCGAGGAGATCGTCGGCAAGTACGGCAACCCCGCCGACTCGGACACCGCCGACCTGCTGAAGTGGCTGGACTCCCAGACCAAGCGCAACCTCGTCATCACCTTCGGCGGCGGCGTGAACGAAGTGATGCGCGAGATGATCGCCGCGGCCGGACTCAAAGTGCCGAGGGTGCCTCGATGACCGACATCAAGGAAGCGGTCGCGGAGATCACCGCCACCGTCGTCGCTGCCCCGCGCGAGGCCCGGGACCCGGTGAACCAGCCGACGATCAACAACTGGGTCGAGGCGCTCGGGGACCGCAACCCGATCTACGTCGACGAGGCCGCCGCCAAGGCCGCCGGTCATCCCGGAATTGTCGCCCCGCCGGCCATGATTCAGGTGTGGACGATGTTCGGCCTGGGCGGGGAGCGCCCGACCGACGACCCCATGGGCCCGATCATGCAGCTGTTCGACGAGGCTGGCTACATCGGGGTGGTGGCCACCAACTGTGAGCAGACCTACCACCGGTATCTGCGTCCGGGCGAGCAGGTCACCGTCGTCTCCGAGATGCGCGACGTGGTGGGCCCCAAGCAGACCGGGCTCGGCGAGGGCTGGTTCATCAACCAGCACATCACCTGGCGGGTGGGTGACGAGGACGTCGCCGAGATGGCCTGGCGGATACTGAAATTCAGGCCCCGCGAGGATTCCGGCGCGACCGCTTCGGTGCCTGAGGACCTCGACGCCGACGCGATGATGCGTCCGGCGGTGTCACGCGACACCGCCTTCTTCTGGGAGGGCGTCAGGGCGCACGAGCTGCGTATCCAGCGCCTCGCCGATGGCACCCTGCAGCACCCACCGGTGCCGGCGGTGTGGCAGGACAAGGCCGAGCCAATCGACTTCGCGGTCGCCGGCGGCCGCGGCACGGTGTTCAGCTACGTGGTGCACCACGCCCCGAAGGTGCCCGGTCGCACGCTGCCGTTCGTGATCGCCCTGGTCGAACTGGAGGAGGGCGTTCGGATGCTCGGCGAGTTGCGCAACGTCGACCATGCCGAGATCAAAATCGGAATGCCCGTTCGCGCAACCTATATCGACTTCCCGGCCGGTGAATCCGGCCCGGAGTGGAGCCTGTACGCCTGGGAGCCGGTGGGAGACGAAGCATGAGCGCACCCGTTGTTGAAGTGGGCACCACCCTGCCCGAGCTCAAGCTGGAGGGCACGCCGACGTTCATCATTTCGACGGCCCTGGCCACCAGGGACTTTCAGGACGTGCACCACGACCGGGACCTGGCGCAGGCCAAGGGTTCCAAGGACATCTTCGTCAACATCCTCACCGACACCGGGCTGGTGCAGCGCTACGTCACCGACTGGGCGGGCCCGACGGCGGTGATCAAGTCGATCGGCCTGCGGCTCGGTGTGCCTTGGTACGCCTACGACACCGTCACCTTCTCCGGCGAGGTGACCGCCATCGACGACGGCCTGATCACGCTGAAGGTGTTCGGCCGCAACAGTCTTGGCGATCACGTCATCGCGAATGTGACGCTGACGATCGGGGGCGCTTAGATGCCAGCGGGTTTATTGAACGGCCGAGCCGCGATCGTCGGCATCGGCGCCACGGACTTCTCCAAGGACTCCGGCCGCAGTGAGCTGCGGCTGGCCGCCGAGGCGGTGCTGGATGCGTTGGACGACGCCGGGCTGAGCCCGTCCGACGTCGACGGGCTGACCACCTTCACGATGGACACCAACAACGAGACGGCCGTCGCGCGCGCGGTCTGCATCGGTGACCTGAAGTTCTTCTCGCAGATCGGATATGGCGGCGGTGCCGCTTGCGCGACCGTTCAGCAGGCGGCTCTCGCGGTGGCCACCGGCGTGGCTGACGTCGTCGTCGCGTACCGGGCGTTCAACGAGCGTTCGGGCATGCGATTCGGTCAGGTACAGACCCGGCTGGTGGGAAACGCCGGGGTGCAGGCTGATTCGACCGCCGCGGACAATTCGTTCTCCTACCCGCACGGCCTGTCGACGCCGGCCGCGCAGGTCGCGATGATCGCCCAGCGCTACATGCATCTGTCGGGTGCCAGCAGCCGTGACTTCGGTGCGATCTCGGTGGCTGACCGCAAGCATGCCGCCAAGAACCCAAAGGCTTACTTCTACGAGAAGCCGATAACCATTGAGGACCACCAGAATTCGCGGTGGATCGCCGAGCCGCTGCGACTGCTGGACTGCTGCCAGGAGACCGACGGGGCGGTGGCGATCGTCGTGACGTCGCCGGAGCGCGCGAAGGATCTCAAGCAACGGCCGGCGATCATCGAAGCGGCGGCGCAAGGCTCGAGCCCCGACCAGTACACGATGGTCAGTTACTACCGGCCCGAGCTCGGCCTGCCCGAGATGGGGGTGGTGGGTCAGCAGCTCTGGGAGCAGTCGGGCCTGAAGCCGACCGATATCCAGACCGCCGTGCTCTACGACCACTTCACGCCGTTCACGCTGATTCAGTTGGAAGAGTTGGGATTCTGCGGCAAGGGCGAGGCCAAGGACTTCATCGCCGACGGGGCCATCGAGATCGGGGGGCGGCTTCCGATCAACACCCATGGCGGTCAACTGGGCGAGGCCTACATTCACGGCATGAACGGCATCGCCGAGGGTGTGCGTCAGCTGCGGGGCACCTCGGTGAACCCGGTGCCCGACGTCGAGCATGTCCTCGTCACCGCCGGAACCGGCGTCCCCACGTCGGGCTTGATCCTGGGCTAGGGGGCTTCGGCGCGCTTCTTCTCGCCGAGTGCCCGGCGTCTTTCTCGCCGAGCGTGAAGTTAGTTTCACGCTCACTGCCGACCGTGAAACTAACTTCACAGTCGATGAGTGAAGTGACGCCGGCAATGACACGTGCCACGCTGCCGTCGTGGGTGAGCCGTTCCTGGGCAGTGAGGCCCTTGCTCGAGGCGTATTGACCAGAGGACAACTCTGCACTGGTTATCTCCGGCTGTTCCGAGACGTTTACGTCAATCGGGATGCGGATGTCACTGCCGCGCTACGAGCGAGGGCCGGCTGGTTGTGGTCTGGGCGCAGGGGCGTGGTCGCCGGGTTCGCCGCCGCGGCGCTACACGGGAGCAACTGGGTCGACAGCTTGACGGCGGTGGACCTCATCCACGACAACCGCCACTTCCAGGCTGGAATCAGAGCGCACGCAGACCGTATCGAGGACGACGAAATAATCGTCATTGGAGAGATCCCGCTGACCTCGGCGGCTAGGACGGCTCTCGATATCGGTTGCTGGTATTCGACGACGGCGGCGGTTGCCGGCATCGACGCATTGGCTCGCGCGACGGGGATCAAGGCGGCCGACGTCGAGCTGCTCGCGGAAAGGTACTCGCGCCGTCGAGGCATCGTGCAGGCGCGGAAGGCCATGGCGCTATTCGACGGCGGCGCGCAGTCGCCGAAGGAGTCGTGGCTTCGCCTGGTGCTGATCGAGGCCGGCCTGCCGCGGCCGCAGACCCAGATTCCCGTGCTCGACGAATTGGGGAGTGCGATGGCGTATTTGGACATGGGCTGGGAGCAGCTCAAAGTGGCGGTTGAGTACGACGGCGAGCAGCACCGCGTCGATCGCCGGCAGTACACCTGGGACGTCCGGCGATTGGAGACCATCGAGCGTCTCGGCTGGATCGTAGTGAGGGTGCTCGCGAGCGACAGGCCGGCAGACATCATTCGCCGGGTGCGTGCGGCTCGCGCCCGCCGAGCGTGAAACTACCTTCACGCTCGCGGCCGAACGTGAAACTAACTTCACACTCGGTGCAAAGCCTTCACACTCGGTGCAAAGCCAAAAAAGCCCCTACGCAGGAACCAGTTCGACGCCCGACAGCACGACGGCGTTGTCGCGCGCGGGCGCGACCACGCTGGCCAGGAAGCGGCCTTCGGAAGACGTCGAGTCCTTCCAGATGCCGACCTTGAGCGTTTCGCCGGGGAAGGCCACCCCGGCGAAACGCGCGCCGTAGGCCGCGACCGCCCCGGCGTCGCCGTCGAGCAGCGCATCGGTGATCGCCTTGCAGGTCATGCCGTAGGTGCACAACCCATGCAGGATGGGCTGGGAAAAGCCTGCGGCAGCGGCGAATTCGGGATCCGAGTGCAGCGGGTTGCGGTCGCCGCACAGCCGGTAGAGCAGCGCCTGCTGCGGCAGGATCGGCACGTCGACCTCGAGATCGGGGGCCCGGTCCGGCGCACCGTCCGACGTTGAAGGACCGCGCTCGCCGCCGAATCCGCCCTCACCGCGGGCGAAGATCGACCGGCGCTGCGTCCACAACACCGTGCCGTCCGGCGCGGTCACCGTCGTCTCGCTCCAGATCACCGCGGCCTTGCCCTTGTCCCAGATGTCGGTGAACCGGGTGACGGCCTTCGCCGAGCCCGACGGCGGCAGCGGAGCGGGCGCCTCGACTCGTTCGCTGGCGTGCAGCACCTTGCTCAACTCGATGTCGATGCCGGGGAATTTGACGGTCGGCGGCTTCGTGACATGGAAGGTGGCGGCCACGTTGCCGAACGTCGGCAGCACCTGCGGGGTGTCGTCGACCAGGTAGCGCAGCTCACGCGGGTCCATCGGATCGGCGCCCGCGCCCAACCCGAGATGATACAGCTGCACATCGCTACTGGCCCAAGAGAATTCGATGGGGTCCAGCTCGGCGTTCAGCGCAACGTCTACGTCGATGGGCATGTCAGTTCTCTCCAGCTATGTGCAACGCCGCCAGGTAGCCGAACGTCATGGCCGGACCGATGGTGCCACCCGGACCGGGGTACGTGTGGCCCATCACCGGGGCGCTGACATTGCCTGCGGCGTAAAGGCCTTCGATGATACTGCCGTCGTCGCGCAGCGCCCGCCCGTGGACGTCGGTGCGGATGCCGCCCTTGGTGCCCAGGTCACCGGGCACCATCTTGGCCGCGTAGTACGGCGCGTGCGTGATCTCCCCGAGGTTGGGGTTGGGCTTGTTGGTCGGGTCGCCGTAGTACCGGTCGTAGGCGCTCTCGCCGCGCTGGTAGTCCTCGTCGACGCCGGAGCGCGCGAACCCGTTGAAACGCTCCACGGTCGCGGTGAATTCGTTCACCGGAAGACCGGCCTTCTGCGCCAGCTCCGCCAGCGTATCGGCCTGGATGATGACGCCGGACTCCAGCCACTTGCGCGGAATACGTTGTCCGGGCTGCAATCCCGCGAAGATGTAGCGGTCCCGGTACTGCTGGTCGAACACCAGCCACGCGGGAATGTTCTCGCCCGGCCCGGGCCCCTGACCGTATTCACCGCCGTACATGTGATGGCAGGCTTCGACGTAGGGCATCGACTCGTTCATGAACCGCTTGCCCGACATGTTGACGATGATCGACCCCGGCGAATTGCGCTCGGACAACGCGAACCAGGGCGCGCCCACCAACGGGACCGTCGGTCCCCACCAGGCGTCCTCCATGAGATCCAATGCGGCGCCGAGCTTTTCGCCGGCCAGGATGCCGTCACCGGTGTTGGCCGCCGCGCCGACGGTCCACTCGGTGGTGATCGGTGCACGCTGGTATTTCACCCGCATCTGTTCGTTGTGCTCGAACCCGCCCGACGCCAGGATCACCCCGCGCCGGGCCCGGATCAGCCGGGGCTCACCCGATTCGGCCTCGCCGGCTTCGCGGACGTAGACGCCGCGCACCACGCCGTCCTCGACGTAGAGGTCGGTGAGCGCGGTGTTGAGCACGACCGGAACCCCGGCCCGCTGCAACCCGATCCGCAGCGGCCCGATCAACGCCCGGCCCATGCCGACGAGGTTCTTGCCGGTCGCCTTGGCCCACATGGTGCGGGCCCCGACCTTCAAGCTGCGCAGCACGCCGCGCGGGTGGCGCTTGAGCTGGTTCAGCCGCACGTAATCCTGTTGCATCACGACCACGTTCAGCGGGACCTTGCCGTACGCCGGCTCCAGGCCGGCTTCGTCGGCGCCGAGCTTGCGGGCGTTGAACGGCTTCGGCTCGATCGATCGGCCCTCGGCACGGCCGCCCGGCGACTCGGGGTAGTAGTCGGAGTACTTCGGCACCCAGCACATCTTCAACGGTGTGTGCTTGAGCACAAACGACAGCATCTCCGGGCCGCGCTCGAGGTAGGTGTCGATGCGTTCGGGCTCCACGACGTTGCCGACGATCCCGTGTAGGTAGGTGCGGGCGGCCTCGGCGGTATCGCGGACCCCGTCACGCTTGAGGACTTCGTTATTTGGGATCCAAACACCACCGCCCGAGCGTGCGGTCGAACCGCCGAAGTGCGGGGCCTTTTCGATGACTATGGTGGAAAGACCCCGGTGAGCGGCGGTAAGGGCGGCCACCATGCCGGCCCCGCCGCTCCCGACCACGACGACGTCGTACTCCTGCGCTGACATGTAGAACACGTTATAGAATTGCCCGGGGCGGCCGCTACTGGCCCGGTCGACCGTACGAGGAGACTTGGAAAAATGCTCAGTGTTGCCACGCGCGACGAGCTAGCTGCCGACTTGGCACAAGCCGAGCGGAGCGGCGAGCCGATCGCCCCGTTGACCGCCGCCTATCCGGAGATCGACGTCGTCGACGCCTACGAGATTCAGCTCATCAACATCCGCCAGCGGGTCGCGGAGGGGGCCCGGGTGCTCGGCCACAAGGTGGGGCTCTCGTCGAAGGCGATCCAGCAAATGATGGGCGTCGACGAGCCGGACTACGGGCACCTGCTCGACGAGATGCAGCTGTTCGAGGACACCCCGGTCAAGGCGAACCGCTACCTCTACCCCCGGGTCGAGGTCGAGGTCGGTTTCATCCTGAACGCCGACCTGCCCGGAGCCGGCTGCACCGAGGACGACGTGCTGGCCGCCACCGAAGCGTTGGTCCCGTCCATCGAGCTGATCGATACCCGGATCACCGACTGGAAGATCGAACTGTGCGACACCATCGCCGACAACGCCTCGTCGGCGGGTTTCGTGCTCGGCGAGGCGCGCGTTTCGCCCCGCGACATCGACGTCAAGGGGATCGACGCCGTGTTGCGGTGCAACGGTGAGGTCGTCGCCGAAGGCCGCACCGACGCGGTGCTGGGCAATCCGGTCACCGCGGTGGCCTGGCTGGCCCGCAAGGTGGACGGCTTCGGCGTCCGCCTGCGCAAGGGTGACGTGGTGTTGCCCGGGTCGTGCACGAAGGCGATCGACGCGCACCCGGGCGACGACTTCGTCGCCGACTTCGCGGGCCTCGGCTCGGTCCGCCTATCGTTCGAATAGGCTCGATTTAAATCGTCTAACTTAAATTTCAAAGCTTCGAAAAGGGGCATCATGCCGACTAAGGCGACTGTGGCCATTGTCGGGTCGGGCAACATCAGCACTGACCTGCTCTACAAGCTGCTGCGATCGGACTGGCTGGAACCGCGCTGGATGGTCGGCATCGACCCGGAGAGCGAGGGCCTGGCCCGCGCCCGCAAGTTGGGTCTGGAGACGACCCACGAGGGTGTGGACTGGCTGTTGGCCCAGCCGGAGAAGCCCGACCTGGTGTTCGAGGCGACCAGCGCCTACGTGCACCGCGACGCCGCCCCCAAGTACGAGGCCGCCGGCATCCGGGCCATCGACCTGACGCCGGCCGCGGTGGGCCCGGCGGTGATCCCGCCGGCCAACCTGCGCCAGCACCTGGACGCGCCGAACGTGAACATGATCACCTGCGGCGGGCAGGCCACCATCCCGATCGTCTACGCGGTCTCGCGTGCCGTCGCCGACCTCGGCGGCGTGCCGTACGCCGAGATCGTCGCCTCGGTCGCCTCGCTGTCGGCCGGCCCCGGCACCCGGGCCAACATCGACGAGTTCACCAAGACGACCAGCAGGGGCGTGGAGACGATCGGTGGCGCCAAGCGCGGCAAGGCGATCATCATCTTGAACCCGGCCGACCCGCCGATGATCATGCGCGACACCATCTTCTGCGCCATTCCCGAGGACGCCGACCGGGACGCGATCGCCAAGTCCATCCACGATGTGGTCGCCGAGGTGCAGACCTACGTGCCGGGATACCGGCTGCTCAACGAGCCGCAGTTCGACGATCCGTCGATAAACTCCGGCGGCCAGGCGCTGGTCACCACCTTCGTCGAAGTGGAGGGTGCGGGCGACTACCTGCCGCCTTACGCTGGAAATCTGGACATCATGACCGCCGCGGCCACGAAAGTCGGCGAGGAGATCGCCAAGGAGTCCTTGAGCGCGACGGCCGGAGGAGCGCAATCATGACCGACATATTTTTCAACCCGGTCTGGGACGTCCGGATGACCGACACGTCGTTGCGGGACGGCTCACATCACAAGCGTCACCAGTTCACCAAGGACGAGGTCGGCGCCATCGTGGCCGCCCTGGACGCCGCGGGAGTGCCCGTCATCGAGGTCACCCACGGCGACGGGCTGGGCGGCTCGAGCTTCAACTACGGGTTTTCCAAGACGCCCGAGCAGGAGCTGATCAAGCTCGCCGCCGAGACCGCCAAAGAGGCCAAGATCGCCTTTTTGATGCTGCCCGGCGTTGGCACCAAGGAAGACATCAAAGAGGCCCAGAACAATGGCGGCTCGATCTGCCGGATTGCCACGCACTGCACCGAGGCCGACGTATCCATTCAGCACTTCGGCCTGGCCCGCGAACTCGGCCTGGAAACCGTCGGGTTCTTGATGATGAGCCACACCATCTCGCCCGAGAAGCTGGCCGCACAGGCGCGCATCATGGCCGACGCGGGCTGCCAGTGCGTCTACGTGGTCGATTCGGCCGGGGCGCTGGTCCTCGAGGGCGTGCGGGATCGGGTTGCGGCGCTGGTCGCCGAGCTCGGCGACGACGCCCAGGTGGGCTTCCACGGCCACGAGAACCTCGGCCTGGGTGTCGCTAACTCCGTCGAGGCGGTGCGGGCGGGTGCCAAGCAGATCGACGGCTCGTGCCGCCGGTTCGGGGCCGGTGCGGGGAACGCCCCGGTCGAGGCGCTGATCGGGGTGTTCGACAAGATCGGCGTGAAGACCGGGATCGATTTCTTCGACATCGCCGACGCCGCCGAAGAGGTAGTCGCCCCGGCGATGCCCGCCGAGTGCCTGCTTGACCGCAACGCCCTGATCATGGGCTATTCCGGGGTGTACTCGAGCTTCCTGAAGCACGCCATCCGCCAGTCCGAGCGCTACGGTGTGCCGGCCCACCAGCTGCTGCACCGCGCGGGCCAGCGCAAGCTCATCGGCGGCCAGGAGGACCAGCTGATCGACATCGCGCTGGAGATCAAGCGCGAGCAGGAAAGCGGCGCCACGGCCCAGCGTTGACCTGCCGCTTCGGCCACGGCACGCATAGGCGCCGCATAGGTATCGCGAGTAACCTGGCGCTATGAGCACATCCAACACAGTCGGCGCCCGTCGCCGCGGGCTGTACGGCCTGCTCGCCGGGGGGCTGATGACCGCTGCCGCCGCAACGGTGATCGCGCTGCCCGTGGCGGGCATCGCCAACGCGGCTCCGCAATGCAATCAGGACGTGGGTGCATCGATCGACTCGTACCTGCAGAAGCATCCGGACCTGCACCAGCAGCTGCAGCAAAGGTCGCAGGCGGAGGGCGGTAACGGCAACGTCATCGACTACCTCAACCGGCATCCCGACGTCCGCCAGCACCTGATCGACCTTTCGCACTCCTGCCCTCCGTAGTGAGTCGGCGTCGTCCTTGAACGCTGGGGCCGACGCGCGGGAACGTTCGCCATTGACGAAAAAGTAGAACACGTTCTAGCGTCTAGGCGTGTTCTCTGATTCCCTCACCGCTGCGATCGCAGAGGCCGAGCAGTTGGTGGCCGACGCACCGTTCATCGAGACCGAAGCCGACCTGCTCGAAGGGTTGCAGTATCTGGCCGGGTGTATCTCGGGCTGCATCCATCTGGCCGTGGACTACGACCGTGACCATCCCTTCCTGCAGTCGGGTACCGGACCCTTCACCAAGATGGGCCTGGACAATCCCGACACCCTGTACTTCGGTACCCGGGTGCACGCCAACCACGACTACGTGGTCACCGGCAGGCGCGGAACCACCACCGACCTGAGTTTCCAGCTCCTCGGCGGCGAGTACACCGACGACTTCGTGCCCGTCAGCCAGGCCGCATTCGACGACCGCGAGCTCGAGATCGCGCCCGACGGCAGCTTCGAGTGGCGGGTGCGACCGACCAGCGCCGGACAATTGGTGATCCGCGAGGTGTACGGGGACTGGTCGGCCCAGCGCGGCACGCTGGCGATCTCCCGCCTCGACACGGCGGGCACCGCGCCGCCGCCCTTGACCCGTGATCTGATCGAAAAGCGTTACGCGACAGCAGGAAAGCAGCTCGTCCAGCGAGTGAAGACCTGGTTGCAATTCCCGCAGTGGTTTTATCTCGACCTGCCGGTCAACACCATGGTGCCGCCGCGGCTGACCCCGGGCGGACTGGCCACGCAGTACTCGTCGGTCGGGCACTTCGACCTGCGACCGGATCAGGCGATGGTCATCACCATCCCGGTCTCCGACGCGCCCTACCTCGGCTTCCAGCTGGGCAGCCTGTGGTACATCTCGCTGGACTACATCAACCACCAGACCTCGCTGAACAACACTCAGGCGCAGGCGGATCCGGACGGCAAGGTCCGCATCGTGGTTGCCGAACAGAATCCGGGAGTGACCAACTGGGTCGAGACGGTCGGGCACCGGCGTGGCTTCCTGCAGTTCCGCTGGCAGCGGGTGTCGCGTGAGCTCACCGACGCCGACGGTCCGACCGTCGAGGTGGTCGACATTGACAAGGTGCCGGCCGCGTTGCCGTACTACGACCACAACAAGATCTCAGAGGACGACTGGCGGGCGCGAATTGCGCTGCGCCACCAACAGATTCAGGCGAGGATGCTGGGATGACGAAGTTGCTCGACGGCAAGGTGGTGGTGATCAGCGGCGTCGGCCCGGGTCTGGGCACGACGCTGGCGCACCGATGCACGAGAGAAGGCGCCGACCTGGTGCTGGCGGCCCGCACGCCGGAACGCCTGGACGACGTCGCCAAGCAGATCGCCGACCTCGGAGGCCGTGCGACGACGGTGCGCACCGACATCACCGAGGATGACCAGGTCAACAACCTGGTCGAGGCCACCTTGGAGGCCTACGGCAAGGTCGACGTGCTGATCAACAACGCGTTCCGGGTGCCGTCGCTGAAACCGTTCTCCGGCACGAGCTTTCAGCATATTCGCGACGCGATCGAACTCAGCGCGCTCGGCGCCCTGCGACTCATCCAGGGGTTCACGCCGGCGCTGGCCGAGTCGAAGGGCTCGATCGTCAACGTCAACTCCATGGTGCTGCGGCACTCGCAGGCCAAGTACGGCGCTTATAAGATGGCGAAATCCGCGCTGCTGTCCATGTCACATTCGCTGGCCACCGAGCTGGGCGAGCAGGGAATCAGAGTCAATTCCGTTGCGCCCGGCTATATCTGGGGCGAGACACTGCAGGGCTACTTCAACCACCAAGCCGGCAAGTACGGCACGACGGCCGAGCAGATCTATGAGGCCACCGCCGCAGGCTCCGACCTGAAGCGGCTACCGACCGAGGACGAGGTTGCCTCGGCGATCCTGTTCATGGCCAGCGACCTGTCCAGCGGCATCACCGGGCAGACACTGGATGTCAATTGCGGGGAGTACCACACCTAATGCCGCCATCGACGATGCAAAGCGAAGCGATGAGGAGGAGATGGCGATGACGGTTGCACGTACCGATGTCGGCACCGTTGACGACCTGAAGGCGTCGGCCAGCAAGATGATCGGGCTGGACGATTTCGGCAGCAACGACGACAACTACCTCGAAGCGCTGGAAGTGCTGCTGGACTCCTACCGCCGCGACGCCGACCTGACGCCCCTGGGCAGCAAGATGAATCGGTTCTTCCTGCGCGGTGCGCTGGTGGCCAGGCTGCTGTCCGAAGCCGCCTGGAAGCAGTACCCGCAGCACGCCGACGTGGCCATCGAGCGGCCGATCTTCGTCACCGGCCTGGTGCGCACCGGTACCACGGCCCTGCATCGACTGCTTGGTGCCGATCCCGCGCACCAGGGCCTGCATCTGTGGTTGGCCGAATTTCCACAGCCGCGTCCGCCTCGTGAAACCTGGGATTCCAACCCGTTTTACAGCCAACTGAACGCGCAGTTCAACAAGCACCATGCCGAAAACCCGGACTACACGGGTCTGCATTTCATGGCGGCATACGAGCTGGAGGAGTGCTGGCAGCTGCTGCGGCAGTCGCTGCATTCGGCGTCCTACGAGACCTTGGCGCACCTGCCCACTTACTCGCAGTGGCTCTCGGAGCAGGACTGGACGCCGTCGTATCAGCGGCACCGCCGCAACCTGCAGCTGATCGGGCTCAACGACGCCGACAAGCGGTGGGTGCTCAAGAACCCCAGCCACCTGTTCGCGTTGGACGCGTTGATGGCGACCTATCCCGACGCGTTGGTGATCCAGACCCATCGTCCGGTCGAAACGATCATGGCCTCGATGTGCTCGCTGGCGCAGCACACCGCCGAGGGATGGTCGACGTCGTTCACCGGCGCCCGAATCGGTGCCGACGCAATGGAAACCTGGTCGCGGGGGCTGGAGCGGTTCAACACCGCGCGGGCCAAATACAGCCCGTCGCAGTTCTACGACGTCGACTACAAGGAATTGATCGCCGACCCGCTGGGCACCGTGGCCGACATCTATCGCCACTTCGGCCTGACGCTGACCGGCGAGGCCAGGGCCGCCATGGAAAAGACCCACGCCGACAGCCAGTCCGGCCCGCGGGCGCCCAAGCACACCTACTCGCTGGCCGACTACGGCCTCACCACCGAGACCGTCAAGGAGCGCTTCGCGGGTCTGTAAAACCTAGTCCGCACAACGGCTTCCGCGCCCGGCTGGCACGCCTTGTGCCCGCCTAGTCTTGGTCCGGGTCGTCGTCGAGGTAGCCCTCGGCGACCGCATGCTCGATGCTGTCGGCGAGTTTGGGGCACGACCGGGTGCGCGCGGTGTCGCCCCCCGACTCGCGCACCTCGGTGAAGTGCGCGCAGCGTTGCCACGCTTCGGTGTTCCACTGCACGGCGGTGTGTCCCGGCCCGAGCCGGCGGACGGTGACCCGCACGTGGCAGAACCGGCAGTCGACCGGCAGCAGCCCGGAGTTGAGGTAGCGCTCGCGGTCGGCGCGACTGGCTTCGGCGACGGCCGCGGCGCGCTGCGGGTCGTTGGTGAAATCCCTTGACTTCGACCAGGATCGGGAGCCGCCGTTGCCCGCGGGCTTCTCGTCGTGGTCGTGCTGATCGCCGTGCAGCAACAACATCGATCGCGCGAGCTGATCGACGTCAGGTACCGCCGGCTGATCGTCGCCCATGATTCCTAGCGTTGCTGGGCCGGGACGTCGTCGGTGACCGACTCGTCCGCCTCGGAGTCCTTGGCCTTGAGGTTCTGCTCGACCTCGGCGTTCCAGTACTCGTTGGCGCGGGTGGTGTCCACCTCGATCTCGAAGCGCTCCACCATCTCCGGCTCGATGTCGGCGACGTCGACGTAGAACTGCTGATACCAACGGCGCAACTGATAAACGGCGCCGTCCTCCTCGACCAGCAGCGGATTGTCGATGCGGGTCTTGTGCTTCCAGATCTCGACGTCCTGCAGGAAGCCCTTGCTGACGCCCTCGGTGAACACCTTCGACAACTTGTCGGTCATCTTTTCGTCCATGCCCTTGGGCTTTTCGACGATGACGCCCCACTGCAGCACGAACGAGTTCTGAGTCACCGGGTAGTGGCAGTTGATCAGGATCGACTCGGCCTTGTAACCGCCGTAGCTGTTGTGCAGCCAGTTGATCATGAACGACGGCCCGAAGTAGGAGGCCTCCGAATCAAGGTGCGCCTCCCCGTAAGTGGTGCCGAGGTCGTTGACGTCGGGCCGGCCCACGTTGTGCAGGTACTGCGAGGCGATGTGGCCCTCGAAGACGTTTTTGAAGTAGGTCGGCAACCCGAAATGGATATAGAAGAAGTGCGCCATGTCGGTGACGTTGTCGATGATGTCGCGGCAGTTGGACCCCTCGATGAGGATGCTGTTCCACCGCCAGTCGGTCCATTCATCGCTGGCCGCTTCGGGGATGTCGGGAATGCGCACCGCGGGGTCCGGCGGATTCTGCTCGTGGTCGTGCCAGACGAACAGCAGGCCGCCGCGCACGTCGGTGGTCCACGAGCGGGTGCGCGCCGTCTTGGGCGTGCGCTTGGCGTAGGGCACCAGCTTGCAGCGGCCGTCGCCGCCCCAGCGCCAGTCGTGGAACGGGCAGGCGACCTCGTCGCCCTTGATGGTGCCCTCAGACAGGTCCCCGCCCATGTGGCGGCAGTAGCCGTCCAGAACCTTGATGTCGCCCTGCGAGTCGGCGAAAACGACCAGCTTGGTGCCGAACGCCTCGATCGAGTGCGGCTTGCCGTCCTGGAAGTCCTTTGCAACGCCCAGGCAGTGCCAGCCGCGGGCGTATCTGGTCGGCAAGGCGCCGGGATCGATCTCCCGGATGCCGACCGCCTTGGTGTCGGTACTCACCTGTCACCTCCAACTCGCTGGGCCTCTAACTAGAACACGTTACAGTTTTTCAGCGGGGGCGCGCAACGACGGCGAGCCTGGCCACGGCATATGCGCACTGCGGTATATCTAAACGATGCCGCTGTTTGCGTTCGAGGGCCGCGCGCCACGGGTCGATCCCACCGCTTTCGTGGCCCCGACGGCCACCCTGATCGGCGACGTCGTGGTGGAGGCGGGCGCCTCGGTCTGGTTCAACGCCGTGCTGCGCGGCGACTACGGGCCCATCGTGGTGCGCGAGGGCGCCAACGTCCAGGACGGCTCGGTGCTGCACGCGCCGCCCGGAATACCGGTCGACATCGGTCCGGGCGCGACGGTCGCGCATCTGTGTGTCATTCATGGCGTGCACGTGGGGCAGGAGGCGCTGATCGCGAACCACGCCACCGTGCTGGACGGCGCGGTGATCGGCGCACGCAGCCTGGTCGCCGCGCATTCGCTGGTGACGGCCGGCAGCCAGATCCCGGCCGGGATGCTGGCGGTCGGGGCGCCGGCGCAGATCAAGGGCCCGGTCGCCGGGACCGGCGCTGAGATGTGGGTCAAGGTGAACCCGCAGGCCTACCGCGACCTGGCCCAGCGGCATCTGGCCGGGCTGGAACCGCTCTAGGCCGAATCGCCGGTTATGCCGCAATTTCGCGTGAGCCAGTCATCGATGTAGCTCATCGTGACCGGTAACGCGGCTCCATAGAACACCATGTGATCGGAATCGGGAATTTCGGCGTAGCTCGCGCGTGCAAATCGGGCGGCGGTCCGGCGTGCCAACCCCGGCGGCACGATACGGTCTCGGCCGCCCCCGATCACGAGCACAGGTCCCGCGATGGCGCTGCGGTCCACTTTCGCGGCGTTGGCTCGGTCCAGCCACGGCATAGCGAGCTCGAAGAACAGCACCCGTCCGGATTCGCAGACCAGGTCGTTGAACGCCGCGCGCGCAGCCTCCTGGGTTTGTGTGGCCGCGACGCCCCGCCAAAACTGTTGCCACGTCGGGGGATAGACCGGTTTGGTCCACGGCCGCGTCTTCAACGCGTGCGGTAGGGCGATACCCAGAGTCGTGCGGTTAAGGCCGGATGGACCCACCGACGACGGACAGGCGGCGATCAGGCCAGCGTGTGGCGTGCGGGCAGCGACCAGTTGGACTAGCAGACCGCCCAGCGAATGTCCGACCAACAGCGGCGGGGAGTCCAGCGATGCGACCAGGGCGACGAGATCATCTAAGTAGTCACGGATACTCAACGACGCAATCTTGGCCGCACCTTCGTGCAGCGGCAGTTCGTGGTGCCGCAAGGTCGGGGTATGCACCGTGAAGCCGCGTTCCGCAAAGGCGGCCTGGGCGGGGGCCCACTGCTGCCCGCGGCTCCATGAGCCGTGGACGAGTACGACGTGCTTGTCGGACATGGGCATAAGCCTGACATCGACATGCCGCCGAATGTGAAATCAGCGATCCTCAACCGGCGTGTCGCGCCGTAGGTTTCACCGCCGGCGAACCGCTCTAGATTTTGCGGGTGTTGGCCGCCGCCCGATCCATCTCCCAGTAGGCGCGCAGGGCCACCATCTGGCCCTCGGTGTTGACCCGGTAGGTGAAGACGCCCTCGGCGGTCGTCTGATATTCGCCGGTCGTGATGAGGATGTGCCCGACGTTGGCTTCCTCGTTGCCGCACTGGTAGGTGTCGCGGAAGAAGAACTCGATCTTCGTGGTGGGGGCGATCGCCTTGTCCCAGAAGGCCGAGATCGCGTCCCGGCCACGGTGGCCGAGGCCCTCGGGGTCGAACACCGACGGCCCGATCGGGTCCTCGACGATGGCGTCGTCGGCGAACACCGCCAGCCAGGCATCCTTGTCCCGGGCCGCCACCGCCTCGCGGGAGCGGCGGCCGGCCTCGTGCGCGGGATGCTCAGTCAACGGCGCCGCTCTCCCCCGCAAGCGGGAGGTGCCCCCTCCTCATCGCTGCGTCCCCCGCAAGCGGGAGGTACCCCCGCTGCATCGTCGTCGGCGCGCTCACGAGACCTTCTGGGCCGCGGGCTTGTCGGCGCCCACCACCCACATCGAGTAGTACTGCGAGCCGCCACCGTAGGCGTGCCCCAAGGCCTTTCGCGCGTTGGGCACCTGGTGGTCGCCACCCTTGCCCATCACCTGGATCGCCGCTTCGGCGAAGCGAATCAGGCCCGAGGCACCGATCGGGTTCGACGACAGCACGCCGCCCGACGGGTTGACCGGCAACCGGCCGCCGATCTTCGTCTCGCCGGCTTCGGTGAGCTTCCAGCCTTCACCCTCGGCGGCAAAACCGAGGTTTTCCAACCACATCGGTTCGAACCAGGAGAACGGCACGTAGATTTCCGCGGCGTCGATCTCGTCGATGGGGCTCTCGATGCCGGCGGCCCTCCACAGCGCCGCGGCGGCGTCACGCCCGGCCTGCGGGCTCACCTGATCGCGCCCGGAGAACTGCAGCGGCTCGGTGCGCAACGCCGTGGCGTGGATCCACGCCACCGGATGTCCTTGCGTAAGGCGGGCTTCGGCGGCCTCCTCGTTGCCGATCACCACGGCGGCCGCACCGTCGGAAGACGGGCAGGTCTCGTCGTAACGGATCGGGTCCCACAGCATGGGCGAGGACATCACCTTCTCCAGCGTGATGTCGGGCTGGTGCAGGTGTGCCAGCGGATTCTTGGCGCCGTTGAGCCGGTCCTTTACCGCGACCATGGCTCCGATGTTCGTCGGCGCGCCGGATCGACGAATGTAGGAGCGCACGTGCGGGGCGAAGTACCCACCCGCGCCGGCACCGACCGGCTTGATGAACGGAATGGGAATCGACAACGCCCACATGGCGTTTGACTCCGACTGCTTCTCCCACGCCATCGCGAGGACGCGCCGGTACTTGCCGGATTGCACCAGGCTGGCGGCCACCACACCGGTGGACCCACCGACCGAACCCGCGGTGTGCACCCGGATCAGCGGCTTGCCCGTGGCGCCCATGGCGTCGGCCATGAACAGCTCGGGCATCATCACGCCCTCGAAGAAGTCCGGCGCCTTGCCGACCACGACGGCGTCGATGTCGTCGAAGGTGCTGCCGGAGTCGGCCAGCGCCCGGTCGATCGCCTCGCGCACCAGGCCGTTCATCGAAACGTCTTGGCGTTTGGCGACGTACTTCGTCTGTCCGGTACCTAGTACCGCAGCGACGTTTGGCCCTGCACCGGCCATCAGTTCTTTCCTTCCATGACCGCGACCAGGTTTTGTTGAAGCGCAGGGCCGCTGGTGGCGTGCGCCAGCACCCGCTCGGCCGAACCGTTCCAGATGTGTTGTGCTGCAAAGCCGATGCGTTCGAGGCCGGCGACGAACATGGGGTTGGCCGCCAACGCGCCACCGGACGGGTTCACCTTGGTGGGACCCGGGATCCGGATGGCTTCCGCGATGATCAGGTGCTGGTGGGTGAACGGCGCGCAGATCTCGGCCACGTCGAGGTTGTCGGTCCGGCCGCCGGTGGCCACGTGGGCCGCGGCCTTGGTCGACGGCGACTCGGTGAGATCGCGCGCGCCCAGCACCGGCGTTTCGATGCGGTGCTCGATTCCCGTTATCCAGGCCGGGTTTTCGCGCAGCTCACGCGCCCGGTCGCCGGCCGCGAGCACGATCGCCGCGGCGCCGTCGGTGATCGGCGCGATGTCGTGGCGACGCAGCGGGTCGGCGAAGAACGGCCGTTCGAGCAGTTCCGCCACGCTGATCGACCCCTCGACGTTGTCCACGCGGCGCGCATTGGCAAAGGAGTCGAAGGCCACCCGCGCCATCTGCTCCTGGGTCCACTTACCGGTGTCGAGCCCGATGCGTGCCTGCAGCCCGGCCAGCGAGATCGAATCGGGCCACAACGGCGCGACGGTGTAGGGGTCGGTCTGCCGCGTCAGGATTTGGCGCAGGATGCCGGCCGAGGACTTGCCGAAGCCGTACACCAGCGCGGTGTCGACCTCGCCGGTGAGGATTTTGATGTAGGCCTCGTAAAGCGCCCAGGCGGCGTCCATTTCGACGTGCGACTCGTTGATCGGCGGAACGGCACCGATCGAGTCGATCGCCGAGATGAACGAAAATGCCCGTCCGGCAAGGTAATCAGATGATCCGGAACACCAGAAGCCGATGTCGGTCCGCTCGATGCCCAGCTCCTCGTACAGCTGCGCGAAGCACGGGATCAACATCTCGACACCGTTGGTGGTGCCGTCGGTGCGGCGGACGTGTGGGGCGTGGGCAAAGCCGACGACCGCAACGTTGCGAGCGCTCATGTGCAGGTAAGCCCTTTACAGGTGGTGCTTGTAGGTGTCGTAGTCGGCGTCGGGTTCCCCGGTCGGCCGGAAGTACTCGATGTTGTCGATGCCAAATCCCCACTCCTCGCGGGGTTTCCACACCGCCTCGACGCGCATGCCCATCCGTACCTCGTGGGCGTCGATGTCGGCGACCAGATGCAAGAACGGGATGTCGGCTCCGTCGAGCAGCACGTAGGCCGCCACATACGGCGGCTTGATGCGCTGACCCTGGAACGGGATGTTGATGATCGCGAACGTCGTGACGGTGCCCTTGTCGGGCAGCTCGACGAACTCGGTCGTCGGCTGGCCGGTGGCCGGGTCGGCGCCGTGCGGCGGGAAGTAGACCTTGCCGTTCTCGCCCGTCTTCGCGCCCAGCAGCTTGCCCTGCGCGATGGCCCGCAGATAGGCGCTCTCTTCGTGCGAGGCGCTGTGCTGGATGGTCAGCGACACCGGCGTGACGATCATGGTCACCGGATCCTTGTCGCCGTCGGACTGCTCGGCCACGGCCTCGGGTTCCTCCCCGAGCGCGAAATACGCGATGTCGGTGATGGCGCCCACCGGCTCGTCGACCCAGTGCGCGTGCACCCGGGAGCCGGTCTTGATGGCCTTGGGCTCACCCGCATCAACGGCGTGGATCAACGGCGTGTCTGCCCCGTCGAGCTTGATCAGCGCCCAGGCGAACGGCCGGTCCAGCGGCTGTCCCTCGATGGGGTCGGGCTGCCAGGTCCAGGAGACCACGGTGCCGACGCTGGACACCGGTACCATCTCGCCCAGCGGCTCATAGGTGACCGGGTCATATTCGGCCGGCGGCACGTGCACCCGGCCATCCGATCCGCGCACGCCCAGGATGTGGCGGTCGCGCAGGGCGGTGAAGAACTTGCTCAGCGTGGGGCCGACTGAACGGGTGTAGTCGAAGGACAACGTCAGTGGCGCGGCGAGCGGTGGCTCAGGGTGATCCATCAGGGGCGGGCTACTCGAGCTGGCTGTCACGCCATCGAGTAGAACAGGTTCTAAGAACGGATTCAAATCTTTCTTGGATCGGGACGACCACCGGAAGGGTGACGACGATGAAGCTGGGATTGCAGCTGGGATATTGGGGCGCTCAGCCGCCGCACAACCACGGTGAGCTCGTCGCCGCGGCCGAGGAGGCCGGCTACGACGCCGTCTTCACCGCCGAGGCCTGGGGGTCCGACGCCTACACCCCGCTGGCCTGGTTGGGTTCGTCGACGTCGCGGGTGCGGCTGGGCACGTCGGTGGTTCAGCTGTCCGCACGCACCCCGACGGCCTGCGCGATGGCGGCGTTGACGCTCGACCACCTGTCCGGGGGCCGGCACGTCCTCGGCCTGGGTGTCTCCGGCCCGCAGGTGGTCGAGGGCTGGTACGGCCAGTCCTTCCCCAAGCCGCTGGCCCGCACCCGCGAGTACATCGACATCATCCGGCAGGTGTGGGCGCGCGAGGCGCCGGTGACCAGCGCCGGGCCGCATTACCCGCTGCCGCTGACCGGTGAGCGCGCAACGGGTTTGGGCAAACCGCTCAAGCCCATCACCCATCCGCTGCGGGCCGACATCCCGATCATGCTGGGCGCCGAGGGGCCGAAGAACGTCGCGCTGGCCGCCGAGATCTGCGACGGCTGGCTGCCGATCTTCTACACGCCGCGCATGGCTGACACCTACAACGAGTGGCTGGACGAGGGGTTCGCCCGGCCGGGCGCCCGCCGCAGCCGCGAGGACTTCGAGATCTGCGCGACGGCCAACATCGTGATCACCGAGGACCGCAGCGCGGCGTTCGCGGCGATGAAGCCCTACATCGCGCTCTACATGGGCGGCATGGGCGCCGAGGACACCAACTTCCACGCCGACGTCTACCGGCGGATGGGCTACGCGCAAGTGGTCGACGACGTGACGAAGCTGTTCCGCAGCAACCAGAAGGACAAGGCCGCCGAGATCATCCCCGACGAGGTGATCGACGACGCCGCGATCGTCGGCGACATCGACTACGTGCGTAAGCAGATCAAGGCCTGGGAGGCCGCCGGCGTCACCATGATGGTGGTGTCCGGACGCAGTACGGAGCAGGTCCGCGAGCTGGCGACGCTGATCTGACGGCCGCGCCCGCCAAACTAGAACACGTTCTAATTTTCTTGCCAGGGGCTTAGAACGCGTTCTAGATTGTCCGGATGGCACGCCCGACGACGAAGCAGCGCGCGCCCGGCCGGTCAGCCGAGCGGGTGGGCGTCGCCGAACGTCATCTCGACGTGGCCGACGGATCCAGAGATCATCGCCCGCTTCGGCAGTCCCAGCGACGCCAGCTCCTTGGCGTAGGCGTGATCGCCCAGACGCAGCGTCGCCCCGCCGGGCTGGCCGCGCAGCCCGCGCACCCGCATCTCCCAGGGCACCTCCCGGGTGGTGCCCTCGGCGAAGGTGTAGGTCTTGAGCACCTGCGGGCGCGAGGTGAACATCGAGGGCACCGGCACTCCCCGGGCGAAGTCGATGCCCGCGATGTGCGCGCCATCGGCGCTGACGTCGAATCCGAACCGGCCCTGCTCGCGAACGGTGAACTCCGCCATGATCTTTGGGAATCCCCAGATCGAGCGGCCCGCTTCCAGGGTGAAGCTCTGGTCGACGGGCAGGTGGTGGATGAACGCGGCCGCATCGCCCAGTGCTCGCCAGCCGCGCGCCGTCGAGCCGGGCGGGTTGACCATGACCGCGGTGCCGAATTCGTGGTACTGCCCCAGATCGCCGTCGATATAGCGGGCCAGCATCAGGTTCACCACCGCCCGGCCGCGGCGGTGCTGGCAGACTTTCAGGCCGCTGTAGTCGATAAGGCGTTGCGCCGCTTGCGCATCCACCGAAAACATCGCGGTATGCACATCCGCTTTTCGTATCCGCACCGGCATGGTGAGGACCGTCCCCGCAACTACGTGTTGTGACTCAGGCATGCCGGTTACTGTAATCCGCTCGTCAACACATTTGGAGGCTGTAGATGACTTCGACCATCCCGGAAGCAATCTCGAACATCGATCTGGCAGACGGTAATTTCTACGCGGACCGTCACACCTCGCGCGAGGCCTACCGCTGGATGCGCGCCAACCATCCGGTGTTTCGGGATCGCAACGGCCTGGCCGGTGCCACCACCTACCAAGCCATCCTGGACGCCGAACGCAATCCGGAACTGTTCTCCAGCACGGGCGGCATCCGTCCCGACCAGCCCGGCATGCCCTACATGATCGACATGGACGATCCCGCGCATCTGTTGCGGCGCAAGCTGGTCAACGCCGGCTTCACCCGCAAGCGGGTGAAGGAGAAGGAGCCGTCCATCGCCAAGCTGTGCGACACGCTGATCGACGCGGTGTGTGAGCGCGGCGAGTGTGACTTCGTCCGCGACATCGCCGCCCCGCTGCCGATGGCGGTGATCGGCGACATGCTGGGCGTGCTGCCCTCCGAACGCAGCATGCTGTTGAAGTGGTCCGACGACCTGGTGTGCGGGCTGAGCTCCCACATCGACCCGGCGTCGGCCGAATTCCAAACGGTCATGGAGGCTTTCGCCGCCTACACCGCGTTCACCATGGACATCATCGCCAAGCGGCGCGCCGAGCCCACCGACGACCTGTTCTCCATCCTGGTCAACGCCGAGGTGGAGGGGCAGCGGATGTCCGACGACGAGATCGTGATGGAGACGCTGCTCATCCTCATCGGCGGCGACGAGACCACCAGGCACACCCTGAGCGGCGGAACCGAGCAGGTGGTGCGCCACCGCGACCAGTGGGAGGCCCTGGTGCGCGACCCGTCGTTGCTTCCCGGTGCCATCGAGGAGATGCTGCGCTGGACATCGCCGGTGAAGAACATGTGCAGAACTTTGACGGCTGATACGGACTTTCACGGCACCTCGTTGCGCGAGGGCGAGAAGATCATGCTGCTCTTCGAGTCGGGTAACTTCGACGAGTCCGTGTTCGAAGACCCGGACAACTTCGACATTCGTCGAAACCCGAATAGCCACATGGCCTTCGGCTTCGGCACGCATTTCTGCCTGGGCAACCAGCTGGCCCGGCTCGAGCTGTCGATGATGACCGAGCGGGTGCTCAAGCGGCTACCGGATCTGCGGCTGGCCGATGACGACTCGACGCTGCCGCTGCGGCCGGCGAACTTCGTCAGCGGCCTGGAAGCGATGCCGGTGGTGTTCACCCCGAGCGCGCCGCTGCTGAGCTGACGCTCTGCATCCCGTTTGCGCCGAGCGTAAGCGCACTGCGAAATTGCGCCTGTTTTTCCGCAGTGCGCTTACGCTCGGCGAGGTGGGGCACTCGGCGAGGGGGGGCACGCTCGGCGAGGTGGGGCCCCGGCCTAGCGGTTTTTGAAGTTGGGCTTGCGCTTCTCGGCGAACGCGCGGGGGCCCTCCTTGGAGTCCTCGGAGAGGAACACCGGTATCCCGTTGGCGGTGTCGGGCTTGAAGGCCTCTTCCTCGTGCATGCCCTCGGTCTCGCGGATCGTCTTGAGGATCGCCTGCACGGCCAGCGGTCCGTTGTTTTCGATCACCTCGGCGATCTCGAGCGCCTTGGCCAGCGCCTGCCCGTCGGGAACGACGTGGCCGATCAAGCCGATGTCCTTGGCTTCGGCGGCGGTGATGTGCCGGCCGGTGAGCAGCAGGTCGCAGGCCACGGTGTAGGGGATCTGGCGCACCAGCCGCACGGCCGAGCCACCCATCGGGTACAGGCTCCACTTGGCCTCGGAGATGCCGAACTTGGCGCTCTCACCGGCCACCCGGATGTCGGTGCCCTGCAGGATCTCGGTGCCCCCGGCGATGGCCGGGCCCTCGACGGCCGCGATGAGCGGCTTCTTGAGCCTGCGGCCCTTGAGCAGGGCATCGATTCGCGACGGGTCGTAGCTGCCGTCCTTGAACGACTCGCCCGGCGGCTTCTGCGTTGCTGCCTTGAGGTCCATGCCCGCGCAGAAGTAGCCACCGGCCCCGGTCAGGATGCAGACGCGGATGTCGTCGTCGTTGTCCACGCGGTCCCAGGCCTGGACCATGATTTCCATCATTTCCGTGCTCAAGGCGTTGCGGCGGTGCGGCCGGTTCATGGTCACGATGAGGGTGTGACCACGCTGTTCCACCAGCGCGTCCGGTCCGGTCTCCCCGTTTTCGGTGTTTGCTGGGGTTCCGGCATTCTCCACGGTCACGGCTACCGCCTTTCCCTCGACAATGGGCACGAGCTTGCCTCGAAATGTAACACGTTCTAATTTGGTGGCCGTGGCCTTGAATATTGCCGATCTCGCAGAGCACGCCATCGACGCTGTGCCCGACCGTGTCGCCCTGATCTGCGGCGACGAGAAGTTGACCTATGCCCAGCTGGAGGAGAAGGCCAACCGCCTGGCTCACTACCTGCTCGAGCAAGGGGTGAAAAAGGACGACAAGGTCGGCCTGTACTGCCGCAACCGCATCGAAATCGTCATCGCGATGCTCGGCATCGTCAAAGCGGGCGCCATCCTGGTGAACATCAACTACCGCTACGTCGAGGGCGAGCTGCGCTACCTGTTCGAGAACTCCGACATGGTCGCGCTGGTGCACGAGCGTCAGTACTCCGACCGGGTGGCCAACGTGCTGCCCGACACCCCCGACGTCAAGACGATCCTGGTCGTGGAGGACGGCAGCGACAACGACTTCAGCCGTTACGGCGGCGTCGAGTTCTATTCAGCGATCGCGGGCAGCTCGCCCGAGCGCGACTTCGGCCCGCGCAGCGCCGACGACATCTACCTGCTCTACACCGGCGGCACCACCGGCTTCCCGAAGGGCGTGATGTGGCGCCACGAGGACATCTACCGGGTGCTGTTCGGCGGAACCGACTTCGCCACAGGCGAATTCGTCAAGGACGAGTACGACCTGGCCAAGGCCGCCGCGGCCAACCCACCGATGGTCCGCCACCCGATTCCGCCGATGATCCACGGCGCCACCCAATCGGCCACCTGGATGTCGATCTTCTCGGGCCAAACCACCGTGCTGGCACCGGAATTCAACGCCGACGAGGTCTGGCGCACGATCCACGAACACAAGGTGAACCTGCTGTTCTTCACCGGCGACGCGATGGCGCGACCGCTGCTCGACGCGCTACTTGCGCACCAGGACAAGGGAAACGAGTACGACCTGTCGTCGCTGTTCCTGCTCGCCTCCACCGCGGCGCTGTTCTCGCCGAGCATCAAGGAGAAGTTCCTCGAGCTGCTGCCCAACCGCGTCATCACCGACTCGATCGGTTCATCGGAGACCGGATTCGGCGGCACCAGCATCGTCGCCAAGGACGCGCCGCATGCCGGCGGCCCGCGCGTGACGATCGACCACCGCACCGTCGTCCTCGACGAACAGGGCAACGAGGTCAAGCCCGGCTCCGGAGTACGCGGGTTCATTGCCAAGAAGGGCAACATCCCGGTCGGTTACTACAAGGACGAGAAGAAGACCGCCGAGACGTTCAAGACCTTCAACGGCGTGCGTTACGCCATCCCCGGCGACTTCGCGACCGTCGAGGAGGACGGCACCGTCACGATGCTGGGCCGCGGCTCGGTGTCGATCAACAGCGGCGGCGAGAAGATCTACCCCGAGGAGGTCGAGGCCGCGCTCAAGGGCCACCCCGACGTCTTCGACGCCCTGGTGGTCGGCGTGCCGGACGCGCGGTACGGCCAGCACGTCGCCGCCGTCGTGCAGCCGCGGCCGGGATCGCGACCGACGCTGTCGGAGCTGGACAGCTTCGTGCGCTCCGAGATCGCCGGTTACAAGGTGCCGCGCAGCCTGTGGCTGGTCGACGAGGTCAAGCGGTCGCCCGCGGGCAAGCCCGACTACCGCTGGGCCAAGGAGCAGACCGAGGGCCGCCCGGCCGACGACGTGCACGCCGCTCACGCCACTGCGTGACCGACTTCGTCAAACGTAATCCGGCCGCACCGACCGGCTTCTTCGCTTGGGAAGCCGCAGGGCTGCAATGGCTTTCCGATGTCGACGGCGGTGTGCCGTGCGCGCAGGTCGTCGCCGTCGATGACACGAGCCTGACCCTGCGGCGCCTTGACTCCGTGCGCCCCACCCCCGAGGCCGCGCGCGCATTCGGCAACCGGCTGGCCGTCACGCACGACGCCGGCGCCGCGGCGTTCGGCGCCGGGCCGGACGGCTGGGCCGGGCCGGGCTTTTTCGGGCCGCTGTCGCAGCCCCTGCCGCTCTCACTGCGCCCGCACCGGCGCTGGGGTGAGTTCTATGCCGAGGAGCGGCTGGCCCCGATGGCCGAACTCGCCGCCCCGGGCCTGGACGCCGCCACCCGCGACGCCGTGAACTCCGTCGCGGCCCGTTGCCGCGCGGGCGATTTCGACGACG
Source organism: Mycobacterium sp. 1245852.3 (assembly GCF_001669335.1). Taxonomy (NCBI): domain Bacteria; kingdom Bacillati; phylum Actinomycetota; class Actinomycetes; order Mycobacteriales; family Mycobacteriaceae; genus Mycobacterium; species Mycobacterium sp. 1245852.3. The sequence continues at coordinate 43,638 of NZ_LZLL01000058.1, forward strand.
ACGACGCCCCGGCGCGGCTGCACGGCGATCTGTGGAGCGGCAACGTGATGTGGACGCCCGACGGTGTGGTGCTCATCGACCCGGCCGCACACGCCGGTCACCGCGAGACCGACCTGGCGATGCTCGCGCTGTTCGGCTGCCCCCATCTCGACGCGGTCATCGACGGCTATCAGCGGGTGCGACCGCTGCGGCCCGGCTGGCGCGACCGCACCGGCCTGCACCAGCTCTTCCCGCTGCTGGCGCACGTGGCGCTGTTCGGCGGCGGGTACGCGCAGCAGACGCACGCCTGCGCCCGCGCCGCGCTGACCCTCTGAGGTCGGAGGGTGGCCAGGCCCGGTCTGGTGTTGATTGCCCGTCTCCTCCTCCCGCCGCTCCGCGGCGCGCATCGTCGGCGGGCTAAAGTCCAATCGCATGACGATCGATGTCTGGATGCAGCATCCGACTGCGCGGTTCCTGCGCAGCGACATGCTGGCATCCCTGCGGCGGTGGACGGGCGGGTCGATCCCCGACACCGATATCCCGATCGAGGCGACCCTGGCGTCGATGGACGCCGCCGGCGTCGAAGTGGGTGTGCTCAGCGCCTGGCGGGGGCCGGGGGGAGCCGACCTGGTCTCCAACGACGAGGTGGCGCAATGGATTGGCGCGCACCCGAACCGGCTCGCCGGGCTGGCCACCGTCGACCTGGACCGGCCGATGGAAGCCGTCCGGGAGCTGCGGCGCCGGATAGCCGACGGAGGGTTCGTCGGCCTGCGGGTGGTGCCGTGGTTGTGGGATGCCCCGCCCACCGATCGTCGCTACTATCCGCTGTTCGCCCAGTGCGTGGAATCCGGGGTGCCGTTCTGCACCCAGGTCGGCCACACCGGTCCGTTGCGCCCGTCGGAGACCGGCCGGCCGATTCCCTACATCGACCAGGTGGCGCTCGATTTCCCGGAGCTGGTGATCGTCTGCGGTCACGTCGGCTATCCGTGGACCGAGGAGATGGTCGCGGTGGCCCGCAAGCACGAAAACGTCTACATCGACACCTCGGCGTACACCATCAAGCGGTTGCCGGATGAACTGGTCAGGTTCATGAAGACCGGTACCGGGCAACGAAAGGTGTTGTTCGGCACCAACTATCCGATGATCACCCACGAACACGCGCTGGCGGGACTGGACGACCTCGGGCTGTCCGACGAGGCCCGCCGAGATTTCCTGCGCGGCAACGCCGAACGAGTTTTCCGACTGGAGGCAGTCAAGTGAACGGTGCCCAGGCCCTGATCAACACCCTGGTGGACGGCGGCGTCGACGTGTGTTTCGCCAACCCGGGCACGTCGGAGATGCACTTCGTCGCGGCGCTGGACGCCGTGCCGCGGATGCGCGGCGTGCTGGCGCTGTTCGAGGGGGTCGCCACCGGAGCGGCCGACGGTTACGCGCGCATCGCCGATCGACCGGCCGCGGTGCTGCTGCACTTGGGACCCGGACTGGGCAACGGCCTGGCCAACCTGCACAACGCGCGCCGTGCGCGGGTACCGATGGTGGTGGTCGTCGGCGACCACGCGACCTATCACAAAAAATACGACGCCCCACTGGAATCCGACATCGACGCGCTGGCCGGCACCGTCTCGGGCTGGGTGCGCCGGACCGCTGACGCCTCCCAGGTTTCGGCCGACGCCGTCGAGGGCATCGCGGCCAGCCGGTGGGGTTCACAGATTTCCACGCTGATCCTGCCCGCCGACGTGTCCTGGTCCGACGGCGCCCAGCTGTTCTCCAACCTGGATGCGCAGCCGGCGAGCGCCGATCCGCTGTTGGCGCCCGAGGTGCTCGAGGTGCTCGGCTCCGGCGAGCCCACGGTGATCATGGTGGGCGGCGACGCCACCCGCCGTGCCGGGCTGGCGGCGGCCGCCCGCATTGCGGCGGCAACGGGTGCGCGCGTGTTGTGCGAAACCTTCCCCACCCGGCTGGAGCGCGGCGCCGGCGTCCCCGCGGTCGACCGGCTCGCCTATTTCGCCGAGGCCGCCGCGGCCCAGCTGGACGGCGCCAAGCATCTGGTGCTGGCCGGCGCCAAGTCGCCGGTGTCGTTCTTCGCCTACCCCGGCATGCCCAGCGATCTGGTACCGGCCGGCTGCGAGGTGCACGTGCTCGCCGAATACAGCGGTGCAGCAGAGGCTTTGATCGCTTTGGCCGACCAGGTGGCACCCGGCACCGAGGCGCCGGTGGCCGCCGCATCGCGTCCCCCGCTGCCGAGGGGCCCGCTGACCTCCGCGTCGGCCGCCGATGTGATCGGGGCGCTGCTGCCCGAAAATGCCATCGTGGTCGACGAGTCGAACACCTCGGGCGTGCTGCTCGCCCAGGCGACCGCCGGGGCGCCGGCGCACGACTGGCTGACCCTGACCGGTGGGGCGATCGGCTACGGCATACCGGCCGCGGTGGGCGCCGCGGTGGCCGCCCCCAATCGCCCGGTGTTGTGTCTGGAATCCGATGGCTCGGCCATGTACACGATTTCGGGATTGTGGACCCAGGCCCGGGAGAACCTCGACGTCACCACCGTGCTGTACAACAACAGCGCCTACGACATCCTGCGCATCGAGCTGCAACGCGTCGGCGCCGGGTCGGCGCCCGGCCCTGAAGCGCTGTCACTGCTCGACTTATCTGACCCGACAATGGATTTCGTGAAGATCAGCGAGGGCATGGGAGTACCCGCACGGCGCGTCACCACGGCCGAGGAATTGGCCGATGCGCTGCGCGCCGCCTTCGCCGAACCGGGGCCGCATCTGATCGACGCCGTGGTGCCGTCAATAACGGGCTAGGGTCGGCAACCGGCTCAGCAGCCAGTCCGTCATCGTGTTGACCACGTCGACGCCCGTCTCGAACGCGCCGTCGTGCGCATCGGCTGCCAGCGCCACGCCCCACTGGCCGGCCGGGGTGGGGACGATGCCGAATTGCCGGACCAGGTACTCGCCGTGCACACCAGGCCCCCAACCACCCTTGGCGGCAATGCCTTTGGCGGCCAGGCCCCACTGGTCGCCGGTGACCAGGCGCTGCATCAGGTCGATCACTTCGACGGCGTCGGGGATGGTCGAGAGCTCCGCTGCGAACCGCGCTTGGCGCTGCAGGCTCCACTGCGTTTGGCCGAATGCGGTGAACCCGCGGCGCAGTCGACGCGATTCGACCACCGTCGCGGTGTCACCGCCCTCGGCCACCACGACCTGCACCCGTCGCGCCGCCTGCGCGGGCTCGCCCAACTGCGACCACAACTGTTCGGAGGCGCGATTGTCGGATTCGGTGATCGCCTTGACGACCAAATCGCGCGCGCCCAGCCAATCGTTGCGCAGCGCCGCTATCGCCAACGGCACCTTGATGGTCGACCATGCCACGCCCGACCACCAGCTGCCCAGCGAAAAGGTTCTGTCCGGCCGGGCGATCGCGACGCCGACGTTCGCCGGCACGGCGGCGGCAAGCTGGTCGAAGCTGGCTTCCAGCGCGAGCTCGAGTGGGCGTGCCGTCATGCGCTGGTTCCGTTATCGGCGCGCGTCACAGCGACGCCGAGGTGGGGGACCGGCGCATCAACCATCGCGTCTCCTTGTCGGCAAAACCATCAGCCCGCCGGCGGGAGCGGCGGCCCCTGCTCCGGCGGGGGCGGGACTTCCCACGGTTCGCGGTCCGGCGTCGGCGGCGACCACACCAGCGGCGGTGGTGGCGGAGGCAGGGGAGGCGCCGGAGGCGGATCCGCCGCGGCCAAACCGGAGCCCAGCCCGAGCGCGGCGCCACCCAGCGACCCGACCAGGATCGAGCAGGCGATCGTTTCGCGGATTTTCATCAAGCGCTGAGTTTACTGTGTGGACCGCACATCCGGCGGCAACGCACGACCCGGGTCCCTAGCGGTGGATCCGCCACACCGGGTCGTCGCAGTCCACACCCTGAGCGGCCAACTGGCGCTTCAACACCTTGAAGGTCACCGTCCGCGGCAGTTCGGTAGTGATCCGCACGTACGACGGCCATTGCTTGGGTCCCAAGTCCGGCTGCTCGGCCAGAAACGCGCGGAACTTCTCGTCCTCGAACTCGGTGCCCGGCGCCATCACCAACGCCGCCATCACCTGGTCGCCGACCCTCGGGTCGGGGACCGAGTACACCGCGACCTCGGTGACGTCGGGGTGGCGCAGCAGCACCCGCTCGATCGGGGCGGCGCCCAGGTTCTCGCCGTCGACCCGCATCCAATCGCCCAGCCGCCCAGCGAAATACGCGTAGCCGGCGTCGTCGCGGTAGGCGAGATCACCGCTGTGATACACCCCGCCGGCCATCCGCTCGGCTTCGGCCGCCTCGTCGTTGTAGTAACCCTCGAAACGCCCCGGCCCCGCGGTGTTGACCAATTCGCCGACCACGCCAGGCGGGCAGGACGCCCCGGTGTCGGGATCGATGATGTCGATGCCCTGTGGAAGCGGCCCCAGTGAACCCGCCGGCGTATCGGGGGTGCGGGCGATGGCCACGCCGCCCTCGGTGGAACCGAACCCGTCCTGCACGACGCACCCGAACCTGCGGCCGAAGCGCTCGATGTCCTCGGGTACGCCCTCATTGCCGTAGACCGCCCGCAGCGGATTGTCGGCATCGTCGGGTCGCTCCGGCGTGGCGAGCACATACGACAGGGGCTTGCCCACGTAGTTGGCGTAGGTGGCGCCGTAACGACGGACGTCGACGATGAAATTCGAAGCAGAGAACTTGCGCCGTAAGGCCATCGAGCCCTCGCAGGCCGCCGCCACCGCCCAGCCGACCAACACCGCATTGGAATGAAACAGCGGCATCGACACGTAGCAGACGTCGTCGCGGCCCAGGCCGAAGCGCTGTGACATCGTCACGCCCGCGATCGCCACCTTGCCGTGGCTGCACTTGACCGCCTTGGGCTCGCCGCTGGTGCCCGAGGTGAAGATCAACATGAACAGGTCCGCCGGCGACGCGGCCTGGAAGGAGATCGGGGCGTCGCGGTGCGCGGCGACCTCCTCGGCCCACTCGGGCGAGTCGGCGTTCAGGTGCTCGATATCACCCAGCGTCTCAGACGATCTCGAATCCGCCAGCACCAATTGGCAGTCGGCCCTCGCGATGTCACGCCGCAGGGCCTCGCCCCGGCGCACCGGGTTGAGTCCCACCGGCACGATCCCCGACATGCCCGCCGCCACCAGCATCGCCGAGAAGAACGGGGTGTTCTCCAACAGCACGCCGACATGCGGCGGCCGGGCGGGGTCGAGCCGCGCCCGCAGCGTCGCGGCGATCGCGGCACCGTGCTGCAGGTGGTCGCGCCAGCTGGTGAACGAGTCCTCGAAGTACACACCCCGATCGTCGATCTCGGTCAGCGGCTCCAGCAGCTTGGTGACCGTCAGGTCGTCGGTGAGATCCATTGCGCCTAAGCGGGCGTCTCCGCCAGCTCCCGGCCGATCCGCCGCAGCTGACCGGTGGCACCGCCGAGGGCGAATTCGGTCTCCTTGGCCGCCAGGAAGTAGCGGTGCGCCGGGTGATCGGTGTCCACGCCGACGCCGCCGTGCACGTGCACGATGGTGTGCGCCACCCGGTGACCGGCCTCGGCGGCCCAGAACGCCGCACTGGCGACGTCGATTTCGGCGGCGATGTCTTCCGAGACCCGCCAGGCCGCCTGGGTGAGCGTGAGCCGCAACCCCTTCACGTCGATGTAACCGTCGGCGAGCCGCTGTGACACCGCCTGGAAGCTGCCGATCGGGCGATCAAACTGCTCACGCTCGCGGGCGTATTCGGCCGTCATCTGCAGGCCCCGCTCGAGCACCCCGAGCTGGAAAGCGCTGCGCCCCAAGGTGCCCAGCGTGCCGAGCCAGGTCACGACCTCGGCGCCCCCGACCTTGCAGCTCTCGTCCACCTCGGTTCCGTCCAGGGCGAGATGCCCGACGCTGCCCAGGCCGGTGGTTTCCAGCGCGGTCACCGTGACCCCCGGGTCGTCGGCGGCGACCAGGAAAACGGCTGTGCCGGAATCGGTTTCGGCGGGAACCAGGAACGCGTCGGCCACCGGGCCGAATCCGATCTGGGTGCGCGTCCCGGTCAGCCGGTAGCCCGCACCGGCGCCGGCCGCCCGCACCGGCCCCTCGCCCATCTCACCGTCGAGGGCGACGCTGAGCGTCTTCTCGCCTTTGACCGCCGGCACACCCCAGTTTTGTTGCAGCTCTTCGGAACCGAACCGGGCCAGCGCTCCGGCGCCCAGCACCACCGACTCCAGATAGGGCACGGCGGCCAGCTGGTGCCCCAGCGCCACCAGGATCGCGATCTGCTCGAGCGCGCCGAAGCCGTCACCGCCCAGCGATGTGGCCGACGCGCTGGACAGGATGCCGGCGTCGATCAGCTTTGCCCACAGGTCGCGGTCGAAGCGCTGATCGAGCCCGTCGAGCTCGCGCTGGTGTTCGGGGGTGCATACCGAGTCCACGATGGTGTCGACCAGGTTGCCGAGGTCGTGCGCCGCTTCGGTGGTGGTGAAATCCATGACGTCCGTCCTTCTATTACGTAGCGGCTCAGCGGTTTCTAGGCAGACCGAGGGCGACCATGCCGATGATGTCGCGCTGGACTTCGTTGGTGCCGCCGCCGAACGTCAGGATCAGGCAGGCCCGGTGCATTCGCTCGACCCGGCCGCGCAGCAATGCGCCGGGCGAATTCTGGCGCACCGTCGCCGCGGTACCCAGCACCTCCATCAGCAACCGGTACGCCTCGGTGGCCAGCTCGGTGCCATACACCTTGGCCGCCGACGCATCGGCGGGCGACAGGGCTTCACTGGTGGCCGAGGCCAACTCCCAGTTGATCAGCTTGAGAACTTCGGCCTTGGCGTGCACCCGGGCGAGGTTGATCTGCACCCACTCGGAATCGATCAACCGCGCCCCGCCGGCGTCCTTGGTGTTCTGCGCCCATTCGCGGACCTCGCGCAGCGCCAGGAAGATCGGTTGCGGCGAAACCAGCGCCACCCGCTCGTGGTTGAGCTGGTTGGTCACCAGTTTCCAACCGCCGTTCTCCTCGCCGATCAGGTTGGTCACCGGCACGCGCACGTCGGAGTAATAGGTGGCGCTGGTGTCCACCCCGGCCATGGTGTGCACCGGCGTCCAGGAGAAACCTTCGGCGGTCGTCGGCACGGTCAGCATCGAGATGCCGCGGTGCTTCTTGGCGTCCGGGTTGGTGCGGACCGCCAGCCACACCCAGTCCGCGTAGGCGATCAGGCTGGTCCACATCTTCTGGCCGTTGATCACGTAGTCGTCACCGTCGCGCACCGCGGTGGTGCGCAGATTGGCCAGGTCCGTGCCCGCGCCCGGCTCGGAATACCCGATGGAGAAGTGCAGTTCGCCGGCGGCGATCTTGGGCAGGAAGAACTTCTTCTGTTCCTCGGTGCCGAACGCCATGATGGTCGGCGCGACGCTGTTGATGGTCAGGAACGGCACCGGCACGCCCGCGATGGCGGCCTCGTCGGTGAAGATCAGCGAGTCCATCGGGGAGCGGTCCTGGCCGCCGTACTCTTTGGGCCAGTTCAGGGTGAGCCACCCGTCCTTGCCCATCTGCGCGACGGTGTCGCGATACGCGGTGCCCGTCCCGACCTCGCCGCCCCCCGTCGAGGTCAGCGCCTCGCGGCGCTCCGGGGTCATCAGCGCGGTGAAGTACGACCGCAGCTCGCGACGCAGGTCCTCTTGTTCCGGGGTGTAACTGATGCGCATTTCAGCCGTCCTTCAGATTTACGACGTTCTTCAGTGACAACCCTCGTCACAGGCCGCAGCTCGACCAACGGCTACCCGTTCGCCTTCCCGGTTGTAACACGTTCTAGTCTGGGAATCCAGCGACCGTTTCCCCAGCGGTGTCAGGGCCCTATGGTGGACCTACATGCTGATGAAGCGAGTCTTGCGGTGAAGGCCAGGTTCAAGGAGGGTGCTGTGCGGGTGATCGTGGACCGTGACCGGTGCGAAGGTAACGCAGTGTGCTTGGGAATTGCCCCGGATATCTTCGACCTGGACGACGAGGATTACGCCGTGGTGAAGCTCGACCCGATTCCCGCCGATCAGGAGCAGCTGGCCGAGCAGGCGATCGCCGAATGCCCGCGCGCGGCACTTCAGCGCGGCGACTAATCCGAGCCCCGAGCGCGTAACCCGAAACTAGAGGTATTCATAAATTGACTAGCAGCACGAACGCGACCGATCTCTCCGGAAAGGTCGCGGTGGTGACCGGTGCGGCCGCGGGCCTGGGCCGCGCCGAGGCGCTCGGCCTGGCCCGCCAGGGCGCGACCGTCGTCGTAAACGACATCGCGGCGGCGCTGGACGCCTCCGACGTCATCGACGAGATCAACTCCGCCGGGTCCAAGGCCGTCGCTGTGGCCGGCGACATCAGCGAACGCGCCACCGCCGACGAACTGGTTGCTCAGGCCGACTCGCTGGGCGGCCTCGACATCGTGGTGAACAACGCCGGCATCACCCGCGACCGGATGCTGTTCAACATGTCCGACGAGGAGTGGGATGTCGTCATCGCCGTGCACCTGCGCGGTCACTTCCTGCTGACCCGCAACGCGGCGACCTACTGGCGGTCAAAGGCCAAGGGGGCGGGCGGCCAGATCTTCGGGCGGATCGTCAACACCGCGTCGGAGGCCGGGCTGGTCGGTCCGGTCGGGCAGGCGAATTACGGCGCCGCCAAGGCCGGCATCATCTCGCTCACTCTGACGGCCGCACGAGCTCTGGGCCGCTACGGTGTCTGCGCCAACGCCATCTGCCCCCGCGCCCGCACCGCGATGACGGCCGACGTCTTCGGCGACGCACCCGAGGTGGAAGCGGGCGGCATCGACCCCTTGTCACCCGAGCACGTCGTCAATCTGGTGAAGTTCCTGTCGTCACCGGCGGCCGCCGAGGTGAACGGACAGGTCTTCATCGTCTACGGTCCACAGGTGACATTGGTCGCCGCGCCGACCGTGGAGCGGAAATTCAGCGCCGACGGCGCCGCGTGGGACCCCGCGCAGCTGAGTTCGACGCTGCAGGATTACTTTGCTGGCCGTGATCCTGAGCACAATTTTTCCGCCAGCGCGCTGATGGAACAATAGCCGCTGACGGCTGGCCGATTGGGGGAATCGCCAGGTAGAACGTGTGTCAGTTTGACACGTGACAAGTGCTTCTGACCAGCCGAATTAACGGTTCGGATAAGAAGTGCTGTTCATTGACATGGTGAACTTGTTCTGGGTTAATATGATCCGGCTCACACCGAGCCACGAGCGACCGTAGACGATGCAAAGGCCACACATAGACTTCGCCGAGACCAAACCGAGGGGGGGGCCGCGTTGAGGGAACAACTCGCGGTCCCCGCCCGCGCCGTCGGCGGATTTTTCGAGATGATGATGGATACCGGCCGGGCGGCATTCCGCCGGCCGTTTCAATTCGGTGAGTTTCTCGATCAGACGTGGATGATCGCGCGCGTGTCGCTGGTGCCCACGCTGTTGGTGTCCATCCCGTTCACCGTCCTGGTGGCCTTCACCCTCAACATCCTGCTGCGCGAGATCGGCGCCGCCGACCTGTCCGGCGCCGGGACGGCCTTCGGCACCATCACCCAGCTGGGCCCGGTGGTGACCGTGCTCGTCGTGGCCGGTGCCGGCGCCACCGCGATCTGTGCCGACCTCGGGGCCCGCACCATCCGCGAGGAGATCGACGCGATGCGGGTGCTGGGCATCGACCCGATCCAGCGGCTGGTCGTGCCACGCGTGTTGGCCTCCACGGTGGTGGCCCTGCTGCTCAACGGGCTGGTGTGCGCCATCGGTCTCTCCGGCGGCTACGTGTTCTCCGTCTTCCTGCAGGGCGTCAACCCCGGGGCCTTCATCAACGGATTGACCGTGCTGACCGGGCTGCGCGAGCTGGTGCTGGCCGAAGTCAAGGCGCTGCTGTTCGGCGTGATGGCCGGCATGGTGGGCTGCTACCGCGGCCTGACCGTCAAGGGTGGCCCCAAGGGCGTCGGCAACGCGGTCAACGAAACGGTGGTCTACGCCTTCATCTGTCTGTTCGTGATCAACGTGGTGATGACCGCCATCGGCGTGCGGATCTCGGCGAAGTGACGGAACGGGTGAGCACGCGATGAGTTACGACGCCACGCTGCGGTTCCGCCGCATCTTCACCCGCCTGCAAGAGCCGGTCGACGACTTCGGCGAGCAGGCGTTGTTCTACGGGCAGACCATGCGGTATGTCCCCAACGCGCTGACCCGCTACCGCAAGGAGACCGTCCGGCTGATCGCCGAGATGACGATGGGCGCCGGGGCCCTGGTCATGATTGGCGGCACGGTCGGTGTGGCGGCCTTCTTGACGCTGGCCTCCGGCGGTGTCATTGCCGTGCAGGGCTATTCGTCGCTGGGCAACATCGGCATCGAGGCGTTGACGGGATTCCTCTCGGCATTCCTGAACGTCCGGGTCGTCGCACCGGTGATCGCCGGCATCGCGCTGGCCGCCACCATCGGTGCCGGTGCCACAGCGCAACTGGGAGCCATGCGGGTTTCCGAGGAGATCGACGCCGTCGAATGCATGGCGGTGCACTCGGTGTCCTACCTGGTATCAACCCGCCTGATCGCCGGGCTCATCGCGATCATCCCGCTGTACTCGCTGTCGGTGCTGGCCGCGTTCTTCGCGGCCCGCTTCACCACGGTCTACATCAACGGGCAGTCAAAGGGCCTCTACGACCACTACTTCAATACGTTCCTGATCCCGTCGGACCTGCTGTGGTCTTTCCTGCAGGCCATCGTGATGTCCATCGCGGTCATGCTGGTCCATACCTATTACGGCTACAACGCCCACGGCGGTCCGGTCGGCGTGGGCATCGCTGTCGGCCAAGCCGTGCGGACGTCGCTGATCGTCGTGGTCGTCATCACATTGTTCATCTCGCTCGCTGTGTACGGAGCGTCCGGTAACTTCAACCTCTCCGGATAAGAGGACCGCTTAAAAGGACATGGCGAACACAGACGCGCGACGCACAACCGTCCGGCTGGCAGCAGCAGTGCTGGCCGGCCTGATGGTGGCTTTCGCCGTGCTGACCTACCTTTCCTATACAGCGGCATTCGCGTCGATCGACACCGTCACAGTGTCGGCGCCCCGGGCCGGGCTCGTGATGGAGAAGGGCGCCAAGGTCAAGTACCGGGGCATCCAGATCGGCAAAGTCGAAACCATCGACTATTCCGGGGACCAGGCGCGGCTCACGCTGGGAATCAACAGCGACGACCTGCATTTCATTCCGTCCAACGCGGCGGTGCACATCGCGGGTAACACCATCTTCGGCGCCAAGGCGGTGGAATTCATTCCGCCACAGTCGCCTTCGCCCACGTCGTTGCGCCCGGATGCGCACGTCGCGGCCTCTTCGGTGCAGTTGGAAGTCAACACGCTGTTCCAGTCGCTGATGGACCTGCTGCACAAGATCGACCCCGTCGAACTCAACGGGACGCTCAGCGCGTTCGCGGAAGGCCTGCGCGGTCACGGCGACGACCTGGGCGGCATCCTGTCGGGCTTGAATACCCTGACGCGCCAGGCCAACCCGAAGCTGCCTGCCCTGCAGGAGGACTTCCGCAAGGCCGCGGTCGTGGCCAACACCTACGCCGACGCGGCGCCGGACCTGACGACCGTGGTCGACAACCTGCCGACGATCAACAAGACGGTCGTCGACCAGCAGAAGAACCTCAACGACACGCTGTTGGCCACCATCGGCCTGTCGAACAACGCGTATGACACCCTGGCCCCGGCCGAACAGGACTTCATCGACGCGATCAACCGGCTGCGGGCGCCGCTCAAGGTGGCCGCCGAGTACTCGCCGGAATTCGGCTGCCTTTTCGCCGGAATCGACCGAGGCCTCAAGGAGTTCGGACCGATCCTTGGTGTGAAGAAAGCCGGCCTGTTCACGTCGTCGAGCTTCGTGCTGGGTGCGCCGTCTTATACGTATCCGGAATCGCTGCCGGTCGTGAACGCCTCCGGCGGTCCGAACTGCCGCGGCTTGCCCGACATCCCGAACAAGCAACACGGCGGGTCGTGGTACCGGGCGCCGTTCCTGGTGACCGACAACGCCAACATCCCGTACGAGCCGTTCACCGAACTGCAGTTCGACGCGCCCTCGACGTTGCAGTTCCTGTTCCACGGCGCCTTCGCGGAACGGGACGACTTCTGATGCCGGAAAGTTCGGGCATGCCGTCGCACCGCGAGATGATGATCAAGGTCAGCATCTTCGCGGTGGCCATGCTGTTGGTGTCGGCAGGTCTGGTGGTGGTGTTCGGTGACTTCCGGTTCGGTCCCGAAAGCACTTATCACGCAACGTTTACCGACGTGTCGCGGCTGAAGTCGGGCCAGAAGGTGCGCATCGCCGGCGTACCGGTCGGGGCGGTGTCGGACATCAAGCTCAACCCCGACAACACCATCGACGTCAAGTTCGGCGTCGACAAGCGCTACACGCTCTACTCGTCGACCCGCGCGGTGATTCGCTACGAAAACCTGGTCGGCGACCGGTTTTTGGAGATCACGTCGGGCCCCGGTGAGCTGCGCAAACTTCCGGCCGGCGCGACGATCAACAGCCAGCACACCCAGCCCGCACTGGACCTCGACGCGCTGCTCGGCGGTCTGCGGCCGGTGCTCAAAGGACTTGACGCGGACAAGGTCAACACGATCAGCAGCGCTGTCATCCAGCTGCTGCAGGGCCAGGGCGGGGCGTTGTCGAACGTGCTCGCCGACACCAGCGCGTTCTCCTCGGCGCTGGGCCAGCGCGACCAGCTCATCGGCGACGTGATCAACAACCTCAACACGGTGCTGACGACCGTCGATCAACGCAGCGCGCAGTTCTCGGCCAGCGTCGACCAGTTGCAGCAGCTGATCACCGGGCTGGCCCAGCACAAGGACGACATCGCGGGCGCCATCCCGCCGCTGGCCTCCACGACGACGGATTTGACGGGTGTGT
>NZ_LZLL01000059.1:0-22914 GCF_001669335.1 Mycobacterium sp. 1245852.3
AACCGCACCGTGTACTACCTGACCCTGGATGCCGCCCACCGTCCCGACAAGGTGTGGCGGTATCGGGCGGGCTCGGGTGCCGAACCGGAGCTGGTGTATCACGAAGCCGACGAAAAGTACTGGCTGGGCGTGGGTCTCACGCGCAGCGAGGCCTATGTCTTCATCGCCTCGGGATCCTCGATCACCTCGGAGTATCGCTACGCCGACGCCGCCGATCCGCAGGCTACGTTCACGGTCGTGCTGCCGCGCCGCGAGGGTGTCGAGTACGCGGTGGAGCACGCGGTCATCGGCGGGCAGGACCGGTTCCTGATCCTGCACAACGACGGCGCGGTCAACTTCACTCTGGCCGAGGCGCCGGTCAGCGATCCGACACAGCAGCGCACCCTGATCCCGCACCGCGACGACGTCCGGCTCGACGGGGTGGACGCTTTCGCCGGCCACCTCGTCGTCGGCTATCGCCGGGAGGCGCTGCCCCGGCTGCAGCTGTGGCCCATCAACGCCGACGGCACGTACGGCCGGCCCGAAGAGTTTTCCTTCGACTCCGAGCTGATGTCGTCCGGGCTGGCCGGCAATCCCAACTGGGCTGCGCCCAAGCTGCGGATCAGGGCCGGATCTCTGGTGATCCCGGCGCGTGTGTATGACATCGACCTGGCCACCGGTGAGCGCACGCTGCTGCGCGAGCAACCCGTGCTCGGCGACTATCGGCCCGACGACTATGTGGAGCGCCGTGACTGGGCGGTCGCCGATGACGGAACCCGGGTCCCGGTGTCGATCGTGCACCGCGCCGACATCGAATTCCCGGCGCCCGCATTGCTTTACGGCTACGGCGCCTACGAGCTGTGCACCGACCCGAGCTTCTCCATCGCCCGGCTGTCGCTGCTGGACCGCGGCATGGTGTTCGCGATCGCCCACGTGCGTGGCGGCGGTGAAATGGGCCGGCTGTGGTACGAGCACGGCAAGCTGCTGGAGAAGAAGAACACCTTCACCGACTTCGTCGCCGTCGCAACGCATTTGGTGGACTCCGGTGTCACCCGGCCTCGTCAGCTGGTCGCGTTGGGGGGTAGCGCCGGCGGTTTGTTGATGGGCGCGGTGGCCAACCTGGCGCCGGAGCTCTTCGCCGGAATTCTCGCGCAGGTCCCGTTCGTCGACCCGCTGACCACCATCTTGGACCCCTCCTTGCCGCTGACCGTCACCGAATGGGACGAATGGGGAAACCCATTGGCGGACAAGGACGTCTACTCCTACATGAAGTCCTATTCACCGTATGAGAACGTAGCGGCCAAGCGGTACCCGGCGATCTTGGCGATGACGTCGCTGAACGATACGAGGGTCTATTACGTCGAGCCGGCCAAGTGGGTCGCGGCCCTGCGACACGCCAACGGCGACGGCAGTCCGGTCCTGTTGAAGACCCAGATGAACGCCGGGCACGGTGGCGTCAGCGGCCGCTACAAGGCGTGGGAGGAGGCGGCGTTCCAATACGCGTGGCTGTTGGATGCCGCCGGGGCCCAGTCGTCGACCTAGGCCGCCGCGCGTCAGTCGCCGACCGGCGGGGTCGGTGGCTTCTTGGGCAGGAACGACGCCGGGATGATGGTGAACGCCACCAGCACGACGGCCAGGACGAACACCACCGCGTAGGCGTGCGCCAAGTGGTGAGACACATGGCTGGCGAGCTCGGGGGCAAGCTGCTGGCGCGGGACGGCCGACGGGTCGACCGGCAGGCCTCGCTTGCCGGTGCCGGCGCGCACCCCGCCCATCTCGTTCGCCGCCATCAGGGCCTCGTTGCGGTTGAACTGATTGGTCAGGATCACCGCCATCAGCGCGGCGCCGATGGACCCGCCTACCTGCTGGTTGACGCTGATCAGCGTCGTCCCGCGGGCGACCTGATGTGGGGCGAGCGCCTGCATGAGCGCCGCGGAGAGCGGCGTGGTGGTCAGACCGATACCCAGCCCCATGATCGCGAGCCCCGTCACCAGGACCGGTGAGTAGGCGGCCTGGCTGGCGACTCCGTAGGTGAAGACACCCAGGCCCACCGCCATCAGCGGCAGGCCGACGAGCACGATGTTGCCCGGGCCCCGCCGGTCCATGAAGGCGCCGCCGAGCGGCATGGTCAGCACCGCACCGATGCCGATCGGCAGCATGTGCAGACCCGACTGCATCGGCGTCTCGTGGCCGACGATCTGAAAGAAACTGGGCACCAGCAGGCCGACGCCCACCGAGGCGGCCCCGAACACCAGCAGCGTCACATTGACCTGGGTTACCACCGGGTTGCGGAACAGCCGCAGGTCGATCAGGGGGTGGTCGGTCCGGTACCAGGCATGCAGGACGAACGCGACGATCAGGCCCAGGCCGACGAGCGCGGGCACCAACACGTAGCGGTCGGCGATGGTGTGCCGCCCCGGGATGGAACACACCCCGCACAAAAAGATCGCCACGCCAGGCGAGAGCAGCAGCGCGCCGGTGATGTCGAGGGCCTCCGAGGGGGCCGAGCGGTCTTTCGGGAACATGATGGCCGCGAGCGCGAACGCCGTCAGCCCGATCGGCAGGTTGATCAAAAAGATCCATTTCCAGCCGTACGCGCCGATCAGCCAGCCGCCCAGGATGGGCCCGCCGATGGGGCCGAGCAGGATCGGGATTCCGCCCACCGCCATCAGGCGGCCGACCCGCTTCGGTCCCGCCTCGCGCGTCAGGATGACGAAGCTCAGGGGCAGCAGCATGCCGCCGCCGATGCCCTGGACCACCCGAAACAGGATCAGCAGCAAGATGTTCGGCGCTATCGCGCACAGCAGCGATCCCAGCGTGAAGATCAGCACCGAACCCATGAAGAGCCGTTTGGTGCCGAACCGATCCGCCGCCCACCCGGTAACCGGGATCACCGTCGCGAACGCGAGCATGTAGCCGGCGATCGTCCATGAGACGACGGCCTGCGTGGACCCGAACTGCGCGATGAAGGTGCGCTGCGCGACGGCGACGACGGTGCTGTCGAGGACCGCCATGATGCAGGCGAGCCCACACACCCCGGCGATCCGGAACAGCGCCGCGTCCAGCTTGTCGGGGTATTCGTCGGCGCGCAGCGACGGCCCCGGAGCGGTGGGCAACGGGACGTTGAAGGCTGCGGAACGGGTCTTCTGCATGGCGCCGCTGAGCATATCCACAGGGTTGCCCCGGCTGAAGCGTTTTTACCCGTATTCGCCTATTCGCACGGGTGTAATTCGCGGCGCGCGGATTGCGTCGCGACCGTGGTTAAGCGATAAACGGGCTGGTGGCGGTCCTACCTGGGCGAACAGCTTATTCGCCGGCGGTTTCGCTCGCGGGTTTTTTGGGCAGAAACCACGCCGGAATGAAGGTGCAAACCACCAGCACGACGGCAATCACGAATACCGCCGTATACGCGTGGGAAAGGTCGTGAGCCACATTGCTCCAAAAGTCCGGGGCGAGCGACGCCCGGGGTATCGCGGTCTGGTCGACCGGCACCCCGTCGACCGCCGCCTTCTGGTTCAGCGCGGCGAGCTTGTTTGCTGCGCGGATGTCGGGGCTCCGATTGAACTGATTCGTCAGGATCATCGACATCAGCGCCGTTCCCACCGAGCCGCCCACCTGGTGGCTGACGCTCATCAGCGTCGTTCCCCGGGCGATCTGGTGGGGCGCCAGCGCCTGCACCGAGGCCACCGACAGCGGCATCATGGTGCAGCCCATGCCCAGGCCCATGATCGCCAGCCCGACCAGCAGCGTCGGCAGATAGTGGGCCTGGGTGGCCACCCCGAAGGCGAAGGCGCTCAGGCCGGCGGTGATCAGCGCGATGCCGACCAGCACGATCTTGCCGGGGCCCTGCCGGTCCACCAGCGGACCGGTCAGCCGCATGGTCAGCATGGCGCCCAGCCCCTGGGGGATCATGTGCACGCCCGCCTGCATCGGCGTGTGGTGCAGCACCTGTTGAAAATAGCTCGGCAGCAGCAGGCCGGCGCCGAAGAACGCCCCGGCGAACACCAGCATCGTCACGTTGGCGTGGGTGAGCACGGGATTGCGGAACAGCCGCAGGTCGATCAGGGGATGATCGGCGTGCTGCCAGGCGTGCGCGACGAAGCCCGCGATCAACGCCAGGCCGATCGTCGCCGGTATCACCACGTGGCGGTCGGCCACGGTGCCCCGGCCCGGGACGGAGGACACCGCGAACAGGAACATCGCCAGGCCCGGCGACAGCAGCAGCACGCCGATGGCGTCGAAGGTTTCCGAGCGCGCGGGATGATCGCGCGGGAACACGATGGCGGCGAGTGCGACCGTGAGAAATCCGATCGGCACGTTGATCAGAAAGATCCACCGCCAGCTCGAGGTGTCGATCAGCCAGCCGCCCAGGATCGGCCCGCCGATCGGGGCGAGCAGCATCGGGATGCTCAGGATCGACATCAGGCGCCCCAGCCGGCCCGGGCCCGCTTCGCGGGTCAAGATCATGAATCCCAACGGCAGCAGCATGCCGCCGCCGATTCCCTGTACCATGCGAAAGACGATGAGCTGCAAGATGTTCGACGCGATCGCGCACAGCAAGGAGCCCAGGATGAAGGCCACCACCGAACCGATGAAGAGGCGCTTGGTGCCGAACCGGTCGGCGGCCCACCCGGTTATCGGGATCACGGTCGCCAGGGCGAGCGTGTAGCCGGTCATCGTCCAGGCCACGACGGCCTGCGAGGAGGCGAACTGATCGATGAAGGTTCGTTGGGCGACGCTGACGACCGTGATGTCCAGGATCGCCATCACCGTGGCCAGGATGCACACGCCGGAGATCCGCAACAGCGCGGCATCGAGCTTGTCGGGATATACCCGTTCCTCGACGCCCGGCTGCCCGGTCGGGTGGTGGGACGGCGGCGTCTTTGCCGCCGCGTACGACGCCTCATCCATGGCGTTGCTTAGCATATCGAACTGATCACCTGGCCCGACGTTTGCGGCCTGCGCGGGTTCGCCCTACCGCCGAATCAGTGAGCACGCATGGGCGCCTGCATATCGCCTGCTGTCTGCGTGTCCTTCACCGTTCCGACACTTGGGATCGGCAAACTGCTGGTGTGTCTGGAAAATTGATCGTCTCGGTCTCGGGGATCGGTGAACGCACCCTGCCCGACGTCGAGGCGTTCTGCACGCAAATGGATGCCCGCAAGGTGCCGGTGTCGTTACTGGTGGCTCCCCGCCTGTCCGGCGACTACCGGCTCGACCGCGACCCGGGAACCGTCGAGTGGCTGACCACCCGTCGCGCGGGCGGTGACGCCATCGTGTTGCACGGCTACGACGACGCGGTCACGAAGAAGCGCCGTGGCGAATTCGCGATCCTGCGGGCGCACGAGGCCAACCTGCGATTGATGGCCGCCGACCGGGTGCTCGAGCACCTCGGGCTGCGCACCCGGCTGTTCGCCGCACCCGGCTGGGTGGTGTCGCCTGGCGTTGTGAAAGCGTTGCCGGACAACGGGTTCCGCTTGCTGGCCGATCTGCACGGGATTACCGACCTGGTCCGTCACAGCACCGTGCGCGCCCGGGTGCTCGGCATCGGCGAAGGATTCCTCACCGAGCCGTGGTGGTGCCGGATGGTGGTGCTGTCGGCCGAACGGATCGCTCGGCGCGGCGGCGTTGTGCGGGTTGCGGTCGCGGCTCGTCACCTTCGCAAACCCGGGCCGCTGCAGGCGATGGTGGACGCGGTCGACCTGGCGTTGATGCACGGCTGCACCCCCGGCGTGTACCGCTGGGATCAGGCCAGGGCCGTGCTCGACGCCGCCTGAGGCAGCGACCGCCTGACCTGCTCGTCGGGGCACTACCCTGGTCCGACATGAGCGATTCTTCGGTTTCGGGGTTCCACGCCGATGCCATCGTCGTCGGGGCGGGACTGGCCGGCCTGGTCGCGGCTTGCGAACTGGTGGATCGCGGCTTGCGGGTGCTCATCGTCGACCAGGAGAACAGCGCCAACCTGGGCGGGCAGGCGTTCTGGTCTTTCGGTGGGCTGTTCTTCGTCGACAGCCCCGAGCAGCGCCGGTTGGGAATTCGCGACAGCCATGAATTGGCGCTGCAGGACTGGCTGGGCACGGCGGCGTTCGACCGGCCCGAGGATTATTGGCCACGCCAATGGGCGCACGCCTACGTCGATTTCGCCGCGGGGGAGAAGCGCAGTTGGTTGCGTTCGCGGGGGCTCAAGCTTTTCCCGTTGGTAGGCTGGGCGGAGCGCGGCGGGTATGGCGCACAGGGGCACGGCAATTCGGTTCCCCGCTTCCACATCACCTGGGGTACCGGGCCCGCGTTGGTGGAGATTTTCGCCCGTCAGTTGCGCGACCGCTCAGCCGTGCGGTTCGCGCATCGCCATCAGGTCGACGAGTTGATCGTCGAGGGTGAGGCGGTGACGGGCGTGCGGGGCACCGTGCTGGAGCCCTCCGCCATGCCGAGGGGCGTCGCGTCGTCGCGAAAAGCGTTAGGACAGTTCGAATTTCGTGCCGACGCGGTGATCGTCACCAGTGGCGGCATCGGGGCCAATCACGAACTGGTGCGCAAGAATTGGCCCAAGCGGATGGGCCGCGTCCCCGAGCAACTGCTGAGCGGGGTGCCGGCCCATGTCGACGGCCGAATGATTGGCATTGCGCAGCGGGCCGGGGCGCGGGTGATCAACCCCGACCGCATGTGGCACTACGTCGAGGGCATCACCAACTATGACCCGATCTGGCCGCTGCACGGCATCCGCATCATCCCCGGCCCGTCGTCGCTGTGGCTCGATGCGAACGGCAATCGGTTGCCGGTGCCGCTGTATCCGGGCTTCGACACGCTGGGCACCTTGGAATACATCACCCAATCCGGGTTCGACTACACCTGGTTTGTGTTGAACGCCAAGATCATTGAGAAGGAGTTCGCGCTCTCCGGCCAGGAGCAGAATCCCGATCTGACCGGGCAGAGCATAAAGGAGCTGCTGCGCAACCGGGCCAGTTCCGGGCCGCCCGGACCGGTCCAGGCGTTTGTCGACCGGGGCGTGGACTTCGTCAGCGCGAACTCATTGCGCGACTTGGTGTCCGCGATGAACAAGCTGCCCGATGTGCAGCCGCTGGACTACGCGACGGTGGAGGCCGAGGTCACGGCGCGGGACCGGGAGGTCGCCAACAAGTACAGCAAGGATGGACAGATCACGGCGATCCGCGCCGCCCGAACCTATCTGGGTGATCGGCTGGGACGGGTGGTGGCCCCGCACCGGCTGACCGATCCCAAGGCGGGGCCGATGATCGCGGTCAAGCTGCACATCCTGACCAGAAAAACATTGGGCGGCATCGAAACCGACCTGGCCTCGCGGGTGCTGAAGGCCGACGGCACGCCCCTGACCGGGCTGTACGCCGCCGGCGAGGTGGCCGGATTCGGGGGCGGCGGCGTGCACGGCTACCGCGCGCTGGAGGGCACCTTCCTGGGCGGCTGCATCTTCTCCGGCCGCGCCGCCGGCCGCGGCGCCGCCGACGACATCACCTAGCGGGGCGGCGCCAACCGGCCGCTAGAACGTGACGGCGTCTTCTTCGGGGAGCACCTGGAAGTCGGTGCTGGTCATCTCGGTGAGCCGGCCGTAGTAGATGCCCCGCGCGTCCGGGGCGATGATCCCCTGGTGAATCGGGACGGCGCGCTGGGGGGCCACCGCGCGCAGGTAATCGACCGCCTCGGACACCTTCATCCACGGCGCGGCCGCGGGCGTCGCCAAGACGTCCACCGGCTCGTCAGGCACGAACAGCGCGTCCCCGGGATGCATCAACCTGGCGCGATGGTCGGCGTCGCCCACCAAGAACGAAATGTTCTCTATCACAGGGATTTCCGGGTGGATGACCGCGTGCTTGCCGCCGGCGGCGCGGACGGTCAGCTCACCGATGTGCAGCTCGTCGCCGACATGGACCTCCCGGCAGGGCGCGCCCAGTTGCGCGGTGGTCTGTGGGTCCGCGTAAAGCGCCGCGTCCGGGTTACCCTCGAGCAACGCCGGCAGCCGTTTGGCATCGACGTGGTCGGGATGCTGATGGGTGATCAAGATGGCGGTCAAGCCGGTGATTCCCTCGAAGCCGTGCGCGAAGGTACCGGGGTCGAAGAGCAGGCGGGTGTGGTCGAACTCGGCAAGTAGGCACGAATGGCCGAAATGCGTCAGTTGCATATCTACGATTGTGCCTTGATGGACAAGCTGCCGATGCGCGTGATCCTGGCCACGATGCTGGTCGCCGGCGGTTTCGCGGTTGCTCTGGTGGTCGTCATTCCTGCGCACGCCGAACCCGAGACTTGCCCGGGGCTGTGCGACCGGATCCCGAACACCGCGTGGATCGATCAGCACGCCGTGCCGCTGGACGCGGTGTATCACTGGCCCGCGCTGGCCGGCCAGGCGGTGCAGACGACCGGTTCGGCGCCGGGGCCCCATTTCCGGTTCGAGGAGCTGTGCGCGGCGCCGGCGATGCCGCAGGACCCCCGCGACTCGGCCGTCGCGGCTCGCGCGACGGTCCAGCATCCCGACGGGCAGTGGCAACTGCAGGCCCAGGTCCTGCACTGGCGTGGGGACACCGCCCGCGGTGGTGCGACCGTGGCCACGGCATTCAGCAATGCCGTCGCCGCGCTGCGGGCCTGCCAGCAGCGCGCACCGCAGGAGTCTCCGTCGCTGACCAGCGACGAAACGACCCGGATGGCCGCCGTGATCAGCGGCCCGGTGGTGATGCACACCTATCTGTTCGCCCACCCGGCCAGCAGCACGATCAGCGAGGTCACGCTCTGGTCAACGGCGCCGCCGCAAGTGTCCTGGCCGGCCATGGGCGACGATGCGGTGCTGGGCGCGATGAGCGCACCGCTGTGCGAGGCCTACATTGCCTCGTGCCCGTAACCCCGAGCTGCGCTTTCGCCGGTAGAGTTGGCGCCGAAACGCCAACTTCTCAGGAGGACCGCCGGTGGCCCGGGTGATCGTGAGCGTGATGCCCAAAGCGGAGATTCTCGACCCGCAGGGTCAGGCGATTGTCGGTGCGCTCGGTCGCCTCGGACATCCGGGAATCTCGGAAGTGCGGCAGGGCAAACGTTTTGAGCTCGAAGTCGACGACAGCGTCGATGATTCGGCGCTCGCCGAGATTGCGGAATCGCTGCTGGCGAACACCGTGATCGAAGACTGGACCATCAGCCGGGAGACACAGTGACGGCACGCATCGGCATCATTACCTTTCCCGGCACGCTCGACGACGTCGACGCCGCCCGGGCCGCGCGCCGCGTCGGGGCGGAGCCGGTCAGCCTCTGGCACGCCGACGCCGATCTCAAGAGCGTCGACGCCGTGGTGGTGCCCGGCGGTTTCTCCTACGGCGACTATCTGCGGGCCGGTGCGATCGCCAGGTTCGCCCCGGTGATGACCGAGGTGGTGGAGGCCGCACGGGGTGGCCTGCCGGTGTTGGGCATTTGCAACGGTTTTCAGGTGCTCTGCGAGGCGGGGCTGTTGCCCGGGGCGCTGACGCGCAACGTGGGTCTGCACTTCATCTGCCGCGACGTGTGGCTGCGGGTTGCCTCGACCTCGACGGCGTGGACGTCGCGCTTCGAGCCCGACGCCGACCTACTGGTCCCGCTGAAATCCGGCGAGGGACGCTACGTGGCGCCCGCCGAGGTGATCGAGGAGCTCGAGGGCGAGGGGCGGGTGGTGTTCCGCTACCACGAAAACGCCAACGGCTCGCTGCACGACATCGCCGGGGTGAGCTCCGCCAACGGACGCGTGGTGGGTCTGATGCCGCATCCCGAGCACGCCATCGAAGCGCTGACCGGGCCGTCGGATGACGGCCTGGGCCTGTTCTATTCGGTGCTCGACGGCGTGCTCGCCGGCTGAGCGGAAACGCCTGCGGCATCGCGTAATTCGGCAAAGGACGCGCCGATGGCGTCGGTGGCCTCGTGCGGGTCGTGGAAAGTTTGATCGTCGGTGAGCACCGCGACGCCGAGCCGGTCCACGTAACTCCACACGGTGACGTTGACCGGGGCGCCGGGAGACAGCACGCCGGTGGAGTAGATCTCGCTGACGGCCGCGCCACCGAAGTGGCCCCGTTCGCGCGGGCCCACCACGCTGGACACCGCGACGTTCATCAGCTTGTTCGGCGCGTCACGCAGGCCCAGCCATCGAAACGCGGCGGGCGCCAACGCGGTCGGCAGGTAGGCCATCATCTTCCCGTACAGCTCCGGACCCAGGACTTCGTGGTCTTCCTTGGCGATCTTGGTGGCCAGGGCGACCAGTCGGGCCCGTTCCACCGGGTCGGCGACGTGGACCGGCAGCGAGATCATCAGCCCGCTGATCTCGTTACCGGTGATCCGGTCCGACTTGTCGGTGGCCGTCGGCACCGAGGCGATGATGGGGCGATCGGCCGCGCCGTCATAGGCCAGCAGCAGCGTGCGCAACCCGCCGGTCGCCATCGCCAGCACCACGTCGTTCACCGTGATGCCCAAGGCTTTTGCCGTCGCCTTGACCTCGGGCAGCGACAACGAGGTACTGGCGAACCAGCGCCGGGGCGAGACGACGTGGTTGAGGAAGGTCGGCGGTGCGTCGAACGCGTCGGCCAGGTCGGGGTGATCGCCGCGCTCGCGGGACCGGCGGCGCACCCGCATCATCCCGACCGCCGCGTCCCTGAGCAGCCCGGGCAGTTCGCCGATCTGGCGGACGTGGTCGCGCGCCGCCGCGCGCACCAGGTCGGCACTGGACATCGTGACGCCGGCTTCGTCGTTGTCGCGCTCGTCGGTGCGCCCGTCGCGCAGGTCCATCGCGCGGGCCAGCAGGTTGACCGAGGCGACTCCGTCGGCCAGCGCGTGGTGAACCTTGCCGATCAGGGCGAATCGCCCACCGGCCAGCCCCTCGGCGAAATGAAACTCCCACAGCGGACGACTGCGGTCCAAGGGGGTGGATGCCACCTCACCGATCACCTGATCGAGCTCGCGCCGCCCACCCGGGGCGGGCACCCGCACCCGGCGCAGGTGATAGTCGAGGTCGACCTCGCAATTCTCCTGCCACATCGGGTGATGCAGATGCCACGGGATGTCAACGAGCTTGTAGCGCAACGGTTCCAGCAGATGGAGCCGGCGACGCACGTGGCGGCGGAAGGCCTCGAATCCGAATTCGCCGTCGGCGTCGGTCGGGTCGATGACGGCCACCTTTAGGGTGTGGGTGTGCAGGTTGGGCGTCTCGCTGTAGAGCAGCATCGCGTCCATGCCGTTGAGTCGCTTCACAGGTCACCTCCAGCGGCCCCGGGCGCCGTCAGCCCAGGATCGGGAACCGGCGCTGCCCGGCCAGCCGCTTGAGCGCGGCCTCCATGACGGCGCGTACGTGGGCGTCGACCTCGTCGACGTCGGGGTCGTCGCCGAACTGGGCGGTGATGTCGATCGGCTCCAGAACCTCGGTGACGATCTTTGCCGGCAGGGGCACGTTGGGCGGGAAGATCACGCTGAGCCCGAACGGGAACCCGACGCTGATCGGCAGGATGTCCATCCGCGCCTTGGTTAGCCCCAGCTTGCGGGCGAACCAGTTGCCCCGGGTGAGGAACAGCTGGGTCTCCTGGGCGCCGATGGACACCGTCGGCACGATGGGCACCCCGGCTTCGATGGCGGTCCGCACGTATCCGGTGCGGCCATTGAAGTCGATCGTGTTCGCGCTGAAGGTCGGCCGGTAGGAGTCGTAGTCGCCACCCGGGAACACCAGTACCACCGCGCCGGAATGCAGGGCGGTGGCGGCGTTTTCGCGGCTGGCCTCGATGACCCCGAGCCGGCGCAGCCAGCCGTCCAGCGGGCCGATGAACAGGCCGTAGTGGCCGAGGGTGTACACCGGCCGGTCGTAGCCGAAGTGTTCGTAGAAGGCGGGGGAGAAGATCAGCACGTCCGGGGTCAGCATCCCCCCCGAGTGGTTGGACACCACCAGGGCGCCACCCGAGGGCGGGACGTTGTCGATGTGTCGCACCTCGGCCCGGTAGTACCGTTTGATGGCCGGCCCGAGCACTCTGGTGACCTGTTCGGTGAAGGCCGGGTCCCATTTGGCGGTTTCGTGGTTGTCCGCCGCGTCCACACCGTTGCCCGTCATGGCTCCCCGCTGTCTGTTCTGCGCTCTTTGCTATTTGTTGCCGGTGTGACGCCGGCCTCAAACCTGGACCCCTGGCTAGCATATGTTACTCTCCATTTAGGAGAATGTCATATCCGTTTGCTGGGGAGCGAGCGAGCAGTGGGGGAGCATGTCCGAAAAGGTTCTGGTTACTGGGGGTTTCGGCCTCGTCGGATCCCAGACGGTGCGGCGACTGGTTGCCGACGGCCATCGGGTCGTCGCGGCCGACCTCGGCACCGCCGCCCAGCGCAAGGCCGCGAACTCGCTGCCGGTGGGCGCCGAGGCGCACTGGGCCGATCTGACCGACCCGGCTCAGGTTGATCGCCTGCTCGCCGACACGTCGCCCTCCGCCATCGTTCACCTGGCCGCGGTGATCCCGCCAGGAATTTATCGCCAGCCCGCGCTCGGCCGCCGCGTCAACGTCGACGCGACAGTCTCGTTGCTGCGCGCGGCGCAATCGCGGCCGCATCCGGTGCGGTTCATCCAGGCGTCCAGCAACGCCGTCTACGGCGCGCGCAACCCCCACCGCCACGCCGAGCTGCTACGCCCGGATTCGCCGATGAACCCGGCCGACCTCTACGGCGCCCACAAGGCCGAAGCCGAACGCCACATCCGATCCGCCGACCTCGAGTGGGTCATCTTGCGCCTCGGCGGGGTGATGAGCGTGGAACCGGACGCGATGCCGTTCAGCGTCGATGCGTTGTACTTCGAAAGCGCCCTGCCGACCGATGGTCGCATCCACACCGTCGACGTGCGCGACGTCGCGCGCGCGTTCGCCGCGGCCGTCACCGCCGACGTCGCCGGTGAGACGCTGCTGATCGCCGGTGACGAGTCGCACCGCCTTCGGCAGGGCGAGATCGGCAAGGCGCTGGCGGCCGCGCGTGGTCTGGTCGACGTCTTGCCCGGGGGCCGGCCGGGCGATCCGGACAGCGACGACGGCTGGTTCGTCACCGACTGGATGGATACCGCTCGCGCCCAGCAGGTGCTGGAGTTCCAGCACCACTCGTGGCCGGACATGCTCACCGAGATGCGAGCCACCGCGGGGTGGCGGCGCTACCCGATGCGGCTGATCTCACCCCTGGCGCGGCGGTTCCTCAAGAGCCGTGCGGCCTACCGGGATGCGCCCGGACGCTACGCAGACCCGTGGGGCGCGATACGCGCCAAGCTGGGTGAACCGCGCCCGGATGCCCCGTCGGCCGACTAGCTCGGCGGAACTTCAGCCGGCCTCGCGCAGCAGTGACCGTTCCGTCGAAGGCAATTCGACGGACGGACTCAGTTCCTCGAAGAGCTCGGTTGCATCCGCGATGGTTCGGTCGACGAACGACGCGAAATCGTTGAACGAGACGTCGCTTCGGACCCATTGCGACTTGCGTGCCACCACGCCGATGCGATGCGGATCGGACGAGCCGTGCACGATCGCGGTGACGTGGCGGTCAAGGCGGTTCCACCTGTCGGCGAAGTAAGTCAGCCAGGGGCGGTCGGCCGCCGGGAAGTAGCACCCCGGGCTGACCCGGATGATCAGCACGTCGTCATGCGCCGGCGAGACCTCGAAGTGAATGTGCAGGCGCCGCGGAGCGCTGGTGACGAAGAAGTATTCGCCGTCGTGGTGGCCACGAAAATAACGCCGCCCGCGGGTGCGCAGGTAACGTTCGATCAGGTTCGCGCACAGCTGCTCATTCGTCATGAATAGATGTTGCGGCCGACATCTTTGTAGATGCTTGGAGCCAAGCGATGCGGCACCGAAGAATTCGTTGAGAATTCGCTGAGTGGCGGGCTACGCCTGGTCGCGCCGTTCCACGATCCCGGCGCCTGGACCCGGGACCGTACGCGGCAACGTGACCGAAAACCTGTATCGCTCGGGGCGATAGTGGAATTCCACCACCTCGAGCGGCTTGCCGTCATGGCCGTAGCTGGTGCGTTCGAGGACCAGCACGGGTGAACCCAGCGGCAGGTTGAGGGCGCCGGCCACCTCCAGCGATGCGCCGGCCGCGTGAATCTCATAGTTGGCCCGCGCGACGGGAATCTCGAGTCGGCGCTCCCACATGGTGTAGGTGCTTTCCATCGCCTGGGCGGTCTGCTCGTCGGTCGTGCTCCTCAGCAAGGGCTCCACGGCCTTGCCTAATCCGGTTGGCAGGTAGGCGATCATCAGGGCGAGGGGTTGCTCGCCGTCGCGGAACCGCCTGTGCACACAGAGGACTTTCGACAGGCCGAGAGTTTCCGCGATTCGCTGCGGCGCATCTTCGACTCGGTGCGACAAGACGTCGACGTTCGGTGTGATCCCGGAGCCGGCCAGAACCTCGGTGATGGTCCGCACGCCGGGTCCGAGTTCTTGTTTGACCGGGTTGGCCACGAAGGTGCCCAGGCCCTGCTTTCGCACCAGCCATCCTTGGCGTTCGAGCAGCCCGACGGCCGCGCGCACCGTCACCCGGCTCACGCGGGTGCGGTCGATGAGTTCTCGCTCGGTGGGCAGTCGCGCGCCGCGGGGCAGGCGCTGTTTGACGATCGCCGCCTTGAGGGCCTCGGCGAGCTGGGTGCTGGCCGGCACGCTGCCGCGCGATATCCGCAGATCGGCGGCGCCGAGATCCAGCGCGTCGGGGGCCACGAGATGTATTAAAACGTCTCGTCTCGGCGGGGTAAAGGCGGTACTGATCCGGTCGCTACGGCCGGTCGAGATCGATCCGCACCGTCAGCAGATCGGTGCCCAATGCGCGCACCAGCGAGCTGTTGAACCGCGGCAGGACGGCCAATCGGGCGACCGGGTCATCCTCGGGTAGCAGCACAGCAGTTCCCGATCGCCAGCGGCCGCGAATTCGGATGCGAACCCGGTTGTCGGCCTTGATGTTTCGGACGTAATCCGAGGAGTCGCCGTGGTCGGATACCAGCCAGAACGCTCCTTTTTCGAGCCGTCCTCCCACCGGGGTGCGCCGTGGCCGTCCGCTGACCCGGCCGGTTGTCTCCAGCAGTACCTGGGTGGGCAGACGCCGGGTGACCGGGTTGGCTACGTACCGATGAAAGCGGCTGACCCAGCGGCGTTTGCGGTCGGGGAGGGGTCCGTTCATGGTCATGGCCCCCAGCATTGTCGAGACTGGCGGTCTCGTCAATAGGAGCGCTAGCCTGCAGCTGTGACGGTGAACCGGCGGGCGCATACGGGCAGCCGACGCAATGAAGCGGCGGAGCGGGCAATCCTGGATGCGGCCGCGGACTTGTTAGCCGCCGCGGGCGGAGACGTTCAGATCACTGTGTCCGCCATCGCCGAGCGGGCAGGCGTAGGCAAACAAACGATCTACCGCTGGTGGCCATCGAAAAGCGCGGTGCTGCTCGATGCGATGGTGCACCGGGCGCAGCAAGCCGCACCGATACCCGACACCGGGCGCCTGGACGGCGATCTGCGCGCGTTTCTCAGCTCCACCTTTTCCGCCGCGGCCGTCCATCGCACGCTGCTGATGGGCGCGCTACGTGAGGCGCTGGGCGACGTTGCGACGATGGAGCGGCTGGCGGCCTTCACGGCGGCGCGTCGCGAAGAGTTGGCGCGGATAGTGCACCGGGCCGAAACCCGCGGTGAGATCGCACCGATGGACCGGCCCGAAATCGTGGTCGACCAGGTTTTCGGATTACTCTGGTACCGAATGGCTTTCGCTCACCAGCCGCTCGATGAGCAGGCCGCCGATGATCTGGCGGCCGCGGTGGCGGCCCAGCTTCGCACGACCCGGGAGGATTGACGTGCCGTTCGCCGTGGAGAGGTTCGACCACATCGTCTTGAATTGCCGCGACGTCGAAGCCACCGCCGCATGGTACGAGCGGGTGCTGGGCATGCGGCGTGAGACGTTCGGGCCCTCGCGCAGAACGGCGCTGCGCTTCGGGAAGCAGAAGATCAACCTGCGACCGGTCGGGGCGTTGGTCGACGAGCCCGACTGGTTCACCGGGTCCGTCGAGGCGGCCGGTTCCGAGGACCTGTGCTTTGTCACGCGCGCCAGTCCGGATGACGTGCGCGCCCATCTCGGCGCGTGTGGGGTGGAGGTGATCGCCGGACCGGTGACCAAAGTAGGGGCCCTGGGCGAGATGACCTCACACTACTGCCGTGACGTCGACGGAAACCTGATCGAGATCGCCGTCTACTAGGAGTCGGCCAGCGGATACAGCGCGGGAAGGTTGATCACGATCGCTTCCTGGGTGCTGCGGGCGATCACCACCTCGGCGGTGGTGTCGGGGTCGGGGTTTTCCTCCCGGTGGGGCAGGTACGGCGGGATGAAGACGTAATCGCCGGGTGCGGTGGCGATGCGGACTTCCTCGTTGCCATCGTGAAAGACGAACTCCGGGTTGCCACTTCGCACATAGATGGCGGTTTCGGATTCACCGTGGTGGTGGTTGTCCGAGGCCGATCGCGGCGACGCGTGCGTCTCACCCATCCAGAGCTTCTCCGCGCCGACCGACCGGCCGGACAGGGCGGCGAAGCGCCGCAGCCCCTCGGATTGTGCGGTATCGGAGCTGATCTCGGATGCCTTGATGTGGCGTACCCGGTTGCGTGCGACCGGCGTCGCTGTGTCGTCGAAGTCTGGATGGAACCCGTCTGCGGTGGCCATCGGTCAATTATCGTCCGTGGCGTCCCGATACGCCTCGAGCAGTCTGAGCCATAGCTCGCTGATTGTCGGGAAGCACGGCACCGCATGCCACAGCCGGTCGACCGGCACCTGGCCGGCGACGGCGATGGTCGCCGAGTGTAGGAGCTCGGTCACGCCCGGGCCGACGATGGTCATGCCGAGCAGGTGACCGCGATCCGCCTCCACCACCATCCGCGCGCGGCCCGTGTAGCCGTCGGCGTAAAGCTTGGCCCCCATCACCACGTCGCCGATTTCGACGTCCACCGTGCGGACCCGGTGCCCGGCCCGTTCGGCTTGCGCAGCCGTCAGTCCGACGGCGGCGGCTTCGGGATCGGTGAAGAAGGCCTGCGGCACCGCATGATGGTCGGCGGTCGTCACATGCGCGCCCCACGGTTTGGTGTCCAATGGCTTTCCCGCCGCGCGGGCGCCGATGGCCGCACCGGCAATGCGGCCCTGGTACTTGCCCTGGTGGGTGAGTAGGGCCCGGTGGTTGACGTCGCCGGCCGCGTAAAGCCAGCCATCCTCCGCGGCGCCGTGGACCAGGCAGGTGTCGTCCACCTCGAGCCAGCTGCCCGGTGTCAGTCCCACAGTCTCCAAACCGATGTCGTCGGTCAGCGGGGCGCGTCCGGTGGCGAAGAGCACCTCGTTGACCTCCAACCCGGTGCCGTCGTCCAACTCGAGGACGACGTGGGATTCGTCCGGTCGGCGCAGCGCGCGAACCGACACCCCCATTCGCACGTCGACGCCGCCCTCGGTGAGGCCCCGCCCGATCAGCTCACCCACGAAGGGCTCCATTCGCGGCAGCAGTCCAGAGCCTCGCACCAGCAGGGTCACCTGGGAGCCCAATCCCTGCCACGCCGTGGCCATTTCGACGCCCACGCCGCCGGCGCCGACGACCGCCATCCGTTCGGGGACCGCGCTGCTATCGGTGGCCCGCCGGTTGGTCCATGGCCTCGCCTCGGCGAGGCCGGGCAAGTCGGGCAGCGCCGACCGGCTTCCGGTGCAGATGACCACCGCATGCCGTGCCGTCAGTGCCAGCCGTTCGCCGGCGCCGTCGGTGACGACGACGCGGCGCGCGCCGTCCAATCGCCCGTGCCCGCGTATCAGGGTCGCGCCGATCCCACTCACCCAGTCGGCCTGGCTGCTGTCGTCCCAGTCGGTCACGTAACGGTTCCGTCGGCCAAAGACGCCCTCGGCGTTCAGCGGCCCGGTGACCGCATCCCGCGCACCGTCGATTCTGCGGGTGTCGGAAAGCGCAATCACCGGGCGCAGCAACGCTTTACTGGGCACGCATGCCCAATACGAGCATTCACCGCCGACTAGTTCCCGCTCGACCAGAGCAACACGCAGTCCTGCGGCGCGGGCGCGTTCGGCGGCGTTCTGGCCGATCGGCCCGGCGCCGAGGACTACGACGTCGAACTCTGCTGCCCCAGCTGCTGCCATGCTCGACGATCCTTTCGCTTGGTGGCCACGGCGCCGAGGGTGCACGCCGTGTTTCATCGGAGCTCGATCAGCCGCTCGGCGAGCTCGCGTAGATCTCTGACGACGATGTTCGGCTGCGGCAGGCCGTCGACCGGCAGCGGTGCGTTGCCCCGCCGGGTGATCAGAGCCCCACCGAATCCGACACTCTGCGCACCGATGGTGTCCCACACATGTGCGGCGACCATCATGCAGTCAGCCGGGGCGATCCCGATCGTCTCGCATGCGTACTGATACACGGCGGGTGAGGGCTTGAAGACGCTGCGCGCATCGACGCTCAGTTGGTGTTCGAAGTAGCCCGCTAGCCCCGAACTCTGCAGAGCCGTCGGGCCATCCGGGTTGGGCGGGGAATTACTCAGGGTTGCCAGCCGAAAACCGTTGTCACGCAGCGCCGCAAGCCCCTCGGCGACATCGGAGTGTGCCGGCATGGTGAGCAGTCCTACCTTCAGGCGGTCCAGATCGTCGTCGGTGACGTCCACCCGGTGGATGTCGCCCAACATGCGCAGCACCCCCTGGGCGAGCACCGGAAACGTCACGTAGTGGCCGGCTAGCGTGATGGCCGTCGAGTACATGATCAACTGCGCAAACCATTCCCGCAGGACGCCGTCGTCGCCGAACAACTCGCCGAAAAGCGGTGCGATCGACTCGATATCGAGCAACGTCTCGTTGACGTCGAAGATCAGGACGGACGGTGATGCCATCGCTAGCGCTCGACGTTCTTTCGTTGGGGGATGTCCGGTCGGAGATACCCCACGAGGCACAACACAATCAACGACATCGCCGCCACCGGCCACCACAAAGCGAGCAGCGCCGCCGTCACGAACACCCCGAGGGTGATGAACGACCGCATTTGCAGCATGCGGCGCATCCGCGCTGAAACGTCTTGGTGGGAGGGCCGATCCACCGCTTCCCAGCACAGCGCCAGGTAGGTGATGTTGACCAGGACGAAGACCGCGGCGTACAGCGATACCGGCGCCGGCGCCAGCCTGCTGTCGGCTATCCACTCGGTGGTGAACGGGATCAGCGACACCGAAAACAGGTGCGCGAAGTTCGACCACACCAGCCGCGGGGTCGCTACCTGGGCGTAGTTGAACAGGTGGTGATGGTTGACCCAGACGATCGCTATGAACAGATAGCTGACCACGTAGCTCAGCCCGGTGGGCCACAGCGGAAGCAGGGCGCGAAAGCCATGGGCGCTCGGTGGTCTGAGTTCCAACACCAGGATGGTGATGAGCACGGCGAACACGCCGTCGGAGAATCCGCGCAGCCGTTCAGGACTGGAGTCTCGTTCTGCCACCGCTACCTCCCGCTGCCCCATGCCTGAGCCGCTGTCAAGCCGACTGATGGTTCCGCTCCTGCACCACCCAGGCATTGCCGTCGGGATCGCGGAAGTCGGCAAAGCTCGCATAGTCACCCCGATGCGGGTCGGTACCCGGGAGGAATCTGCCGCTCCAGCCGCCGTCGGTGTCCTTGTGACGTATCTCGCCGACGGTTATGCCGCGATCAGTCAATTCCGCGCGGCAGGCCTCGATGTCGGAGACCACGAGATAGAGGCCCCGCACCGAGCCACTCGGCGCATCGGTCAGGCCCACACCGAATTGGATCGAGGTGCCCGAGCCTTCGGGCGTCAATTGGATGACCCGGAACTCGGGGGTGGGTGCGTAATCGACGTCGAGGTTGAACCCGACCTGGTCCCGGTAGAACCGTAGCGAGCGATCGGGATCCGCGACGGGTAGGACGACGACTTCCAGGGACGCCCTCATGAGGCGCTCCGGTTCTGTCCTGACACCTCGTCCGTGTCGAGTCCACGGTCGACGCCGTGTGGGATTACGGTCTGGCCGGGTTCGAGCTGAAGTTGCTTACCGTCGAGGTGCACGTCGATCTTGTCGGGTTCGAAGGACACCAGATTGCGGACCCGCGCGACCTCCGTCCAAGCGTCCACATAAGACCATGCCGCGCGCTTGCGGGTTCCGATGTCATAGTAGGAGCAGATTCCCTTGTACGGGCAAAACGTCTGGATATCGTTGGGTTTCAGCGCGGACTCGTCGGTATCTTCGCGCGGCACGTACCATCTGGGCGCAAAGCCTGACTCATACAGCGCCAACGGGCGATGAGTGTCGGCGACCACCCGGTCGCCGTCCCGGACAACCAGATGCCTTGCGGTAGAACGAATGTCGATACGGTGATAGGCGTCCGCGGCGTGCCCGACGATCCGTTCCTCTTCCTCGTAGAACGCATCCATGGCGCGCCAGGCAAACGCCACCCGGCCCTCGAGAACGGCGGCATACGCCGGTAGCCCGGTGTGTTCCCACGCGCTGTGATTGGTCTCGCGCCCCGATGCGGAGACGGAGAACCACTGGGTGGCCCCGAGATCGCGGTGTTGCGTCACCCGGTCCTCGGCGCGCAGCGTTTCGTCTTCGATGTCAGCGCGGGGAAAGTAGGTGACTGGATATCGGCCCGGTTCGTGTAGCAGGATCACGTCTTCGCTGTCGACTATCCATCTGTCCGCGAAGCGTACTCTCATCCGTCGCCGCAGCGGCTCGGCGAAGAGCAGCCGCGCCGGCAGTGGCTGCTCGGTCAGGAAATGCCCCACCGATCCCGTCGCAAGCGGGCCTTGCTGCCATGCGAGCCCCATGATCGTGTCCCTTCGTCGCGAAAACTTTTCGGCGTCCGCGGTCACGTCACTGCATGACGACGACCATCTTCCCGCCGGCTTCTCCCGCCTCCATCACGCGGTGCGCCTCTCGGATCTGCTCGAAAGAGAAGATGTGTGACGGCTTCGCATCCAGTTCGCCGTCGGCAACCTGCCGGGCGATGTCTTGCAGGGGTACGTCTGAGAGCGGAAAGCCCGGTGTCCCAAAGACGAAGCTCCCGAAGAAGTTCCAGTTCACGCCGCTGGCCATGCGCAGCAGCGGGTTGAAATCGCCAATCGGGTCGAGTCCGCCCAACCATCCGGCCAGGCACGCCGTGCCGCCGCGCCGCAACATGTCGAGGGAGTCGAGGATGGTGCTGTTGCCCACCAGGTCCAGGACCGCGTCAATGTCTTTGGTTTCGGGGATGTGGGAGGCCAGGTCGCGCCTTTCCAGTTCGACGCGCGAAGCGCCTAACTTTTCCAGCATCGGCAAGCGATCGCTGCTTCGCGCCGTGGCGATGACCCGCGCGCCGGCGGTGACCGCCATCTTGAGTGCGGCTTGGCCGAATGAGGAGGTCGCGCCCCGTAAAACCAACGTTTGTCCGGATCTCAGGTCGAGGTTGCGGAACAGGCATGTCCAGGCGACCGCGTAGGTCTCGGGCAGGGCGGCCAAATCCGACCAGGGCAGGTCCGACTCAATGAGGGCGACATTGGCGGCGCGAACCCGCGTGTACTCGGCGTAGCTGCCGTTGATGGTGCGCCCCAGCCCGCCCATCAGCGCCGCCACCTTGGCCCCGACCGGGAATTCGCCGCCCGGGCACGAGTCGACGATGCCGACGCATTCGATCCCGCTGACCTCGGCCGCCTCAGCCCATTCACCGCGACGCATGTGCATCTCGGCGTGGTTGATGCCGAAACCCTTTACCGCAATGACGACTTCGCCATCTTTCGGCAGGGGCTTGGGGATGTCGGTGTAGACCAGACTGTCCAGGCCGCCAAACTTTTCCAAGATGATCGCCCGCATGGTTTCCCCGCCGGGTTGCTCGCGTACGACCGCCGGTGCGGTTGGCAGCTGAGGTGACTCGAGCACGGACATCGGCTGCCTCTTTCACCATCGTTGGCGGCGACGGCGCCCGGCGGCGCGACGCAAATATTGGGCCAACTGACCCATTATTATGGGCGTCCACACCGACCATGTCCAGCGAAAGGTCAATACTCAGGCCTCGCGCCGACCGCGAGACGACACGGCTCGACGCTTACGCCGCGGCGGGT
Organism: Mycobacterium sp. 1245852.3; assembly: GCF_001669335.1. NCBI lineage: Bacteria > Bacillati > Actinomycetota > Actinomycetes > Mycobacteriales > Mycobacteriaceae > Mycobacterium > Mycobacterium sp. 1245852.3. Next base: position 22,043 of record NZ_LZLL01000059.1, read on the forward strand.
GCGCCGCGAAGGAGCGCACATAGTCGACCGCGGCATTGACGGCGACCCGCAGCGGTTGCGGATCGCCGGTGACGTGGGTGAGCATCGCGCCGCCCTGGTGCGCGGCGACCAGCGATACGGCCAGATGCCGCGCGTCGGCCTCCGGGCGCAGGTCTCCGCGCTCGCGCATCGACTCCAGTCCGGCCCGAAACAGGTCGATCCATTGGTCGTATCCCGCGGCCAGGTCATCGTGGACCTCGCGGTCGCCCTCGATCAGCTCACCGGCCAGGGACCCATAAACGCAACCGCCGACGCGGTACACGGCGTCGATGTCGGCCACGCAGGCATCGGCCCACGCCCGCAGGGCATCTAGGCTGTCGAGTCCGGCGAACTGTGGCCGAGTGTGAAAGTCCCGCACGTCATTACGGCGCGCATCGATGACGTGGCGGGTCAGGTCGCGCTTATCGCCGAAGTAGTGCGAGATCTGGGATCCGCTCACAGCGGCGGCGCGGCGAACCTGGTCGACGCTCGTGTTGGCGACGCCCCGCTCGAACATCAGCCGGGCGGCGACCTCGATGATGCGCGCGCGTGTCGCCAGTCCCTTGCGGGTGAAGCGCGATGGGTTGCGTTCGGTCACTTCACCACCTTCGGCACCAATCGCTCAGCCGGCCCGTCGCGCCGGGCGACGCGCGCTGGACCGGCGCGGCGGACGGGGTGCGCGCTCGGCAGGGTCGGTGGCGAACAGACGCAAATAGTTGATCGCGAAGCGAATGGCGTCGGCGTGGGGCCACTCCTCTCGGTAAGTGAAGGTCAGCACGCCACCGCCCTGGTGCGCGGCGACGATCACCAACGCCAGCTGGTGTGGATCGGCATCGCGAACCAGCAATCCGTCG
>NZ_LZLL01000060.1:0-5362 GCF_001669335.1 Mycobacterium sp. 1245852.3
CCGCGACCTCGGGCACGGCTGGGTGCAGGGCGCCGGTCACGGCGTGGTCACCGCGCGGTTCGAAACCCGCACCTCCGGACCCGGCCCGGCCCGCACGTTCCCCGCCGACGGCGGGGACCTGGTGCGCGCGAACCCGGTCGATTCCCTGGATTGGCCCGATTACGTCGGGGGCCTGCAGGCCGCCGAAGTCCGGGCGGTGTCAGCCCCACCGGGCGATGACGTCGGCCGCGGGTAGCTGCGCGGCCAACGCGGCGATCAGCAGCACCCGCGCCTGGGGCGGCCGCAGCCGCGGCACCAGCACCGCCCCGGCGGCGGCCATGTCATGGCCAGGGCCGTAGCTGGCCCCGACCCGACCGCCGGGCACGCGGGTGGACACCGCGACCACCACGCCGTCGCCGCAGTGCCGGCGCACCGCGTCGACCACCGCCGGCCCGGCGTTGCCCGACCCCAGCGCCTCGAGCACCACGGCCCGCGCCCCGGCGGCCACGCACGCATCGAGCGCCACGGCGTCGCTGCCCAGATACGCCGCGACGATGTCGACACGCGGTGCGCTGCCGGCCCGCGGCTCGCCGACGTACGGGCGGGTCTTGGGTCCGGACAGCCGCACGTCACCGGCGACGGTGCCGAGCAGCTGACCGGTGAAGCCGCTCAGGTCGTCGGTGGCCACCTTGCTCATGCCCAGCGGTTGCAGCACCCGCCCGGCGAAGCACAGCAGCACGCCCAGGCCCCGGGCGGCCGGGCTGGCCGCCACCGCCAACGCGTCGCGCACGTTGCCCGGGCCGTCCGCGTCCGGCGCGTCGGCGCTGCGCATGGCGCCGGTCAGCACCACCGGGGCCTGGCCCGCATACGTCAGGTCGAGCCACAGCGCGCTTTCCTCCATGGTGTCGGTGCCGTGCAGGACCACCACCCCGTCCGCGCCGCGGTCGACCGCGGCCGTCACCGCGTCACGGATCCGGTCCCAGTCGGCCAGGGTCAGCTCCGAGCTGTCGACCGCCAACAGGTCAACCACGTCGACGTCGTGCTCCGCGGAGAAGGGCGCCGTCAGATCCGCCCCGCTGTAGGCGGGTCGGTGCACCCCGTCGGCGCCGGTGCCGGTCGATATCGTGCCCCCGGTGGCGATCACGGTGAGGCGGGCCATGCTTGGCATCATTGCGCATCACCGCCGGGCGAACCTGGCTAGCCTGCGTGGGGCGGTAGGGGATGATGGGGAAGTGCCTGAAGAACCGACAAACTCGACTGAGCCGGTGACCTCAGCCGAACAGGCTGGTGAGGCCGCCCCGGCCCAGCGGGACGCGGAGCCCGACGCCGTCGCGCCGCCCGAAGCCGCGCCGCGGCGGCTGCGGCTGCTGCTGTCGATCGCGGCCATCGTGCTGGCCCTCGACGTCGTCACCAAGGTGCTCGCGGTCAAACTGCTGCCGCCCGGCCAGCCGGTGCCGATCATCGGCGACACGGTGACCTGGACGCTGGTCCGCAACTCCGGGGCGGCGTTCTCGATGGCGACGGGCTACACGTGGGTGCTGACGCTGATCGCGACCGGGGTCGTGGTCGGCATCTTCTGGATGGGGCGTCGCCTGGTGTCCCCGTGGTGGGCGGTGGGCCTGGGCATGATCCTCGGCGGCGCGATGGGCAACCTGGTCGATCGTTTCTTCCGCGCCCCCGGCCCGCTGCGCGGGCACGTCGTGGACTTCCTGTCGATCGGCTGGTGGCCGGTGTTCAACGTCGCCGACCCCTCGGTGGTCGGCGGCGCCATCCTGCTGGTGGTGTTGTCGATCTTCGGGTTCGATTTCGACTCGGTCGGCCGGCGCACCGCCGCCGACCGGCGCAAGGACGAGGACGACGCCGGAGACGGCGCGGGTGAGTGACCGCTCGATGCCCGTCCCGGAGGGACTGGCGGGCATGCGCGTCGACGCCGGTCTGGCCCGGCTGCTGGGGCTCTCGCGCAGCGCGGCGGCCGCGATCGCCGAGGACGGCGGCGTCGAGCTCGACGGCGTGCCGGCCGGCAAGTCCGACCGGCTGACCGGCGGCGCCTGGCTGCAGGTGCGCCTGCCCGAAGCGCCCGCGCCCCTGCAGAACACGCCGGTCGACGTCGAGGGCATGACGATCCTGTACTCCGACGACGACATCGTCGCGGTCGACAAACCGGCGGCGGTGGCCGCGCACGCCTCGGTGGGCTGGACCGGGCCCACGGTGCTCGGTGGCCTGGCCGCCGCCGGCTACCGGATCACCACCTCGGGGGTGCCCGAGCGGCAGGGCATCGTGCACCGCCTCGACGTCGGAACGTCCGGGGTGATGGTCGTGGCGCTGTCCGAGCGCGCCTACACCTTGCTCAAGCGGGCGTTCAAACAGCGCACCGTCGACAAGCGCTATCACGCGCTGGTGCAAGGACATCCGGACCCGTCCAGCGGGACCATCGACGCGCCGATCGGGCGACACCGCGGCGGCGAATGGAAGTTCGCGGTCACCAAGGACGGCCGGCACAGCCTCACCCACTACGACACCGTGGAGGCGTTCGTCGCCGCCAGCCTGCTCGACGTGCACCTGGAGACCGGCCGCACGCACCAGATCCGGGTGCATTTCTCCGCGCTGCATCACCCGTGTTGCGGCGACCTGGTCTACGGCGCCGACCCCAAGCTCGCGAAAAAGCTTGGGCTGGAACGGCAATGGCTACATGCTCGGTCGCTGTCGTTCGCCCATCCGACCGACGGCAGGCGGATGGAGATCGTCAGCCCCTACCCGCCCGACCTGCAACACGCGCTGGACGTGTTGCGCGACGAGGGCTGACTCACGCCGGCTTGCGGGCCTCGACGAGCAGGCGCACGGAGTGGCCGACGAACGGCCCGTCGGATTCGATGCGCTCGTGCAGTTCGGCCAGCCGGTCCCGGTACCGCTGCACGGTGAAGTCGGGCACCGTCCAGATCACCTTGCGCAGGAAGTACACGACGGCGCCGATGTCGAAGAACTCGGCGCGCATCCGCTCCATGCGGATATCGACGATCTGCAGCCCGGCCGCCTCGGCCTGCGCGCTCACCGCGTCCGGGTGAAACTCGGCCCATTTCTCCGGCTGCGGCCCGATGAAGTACTCGACCAGCTCGCCCATGGTGGCCGGACCGATGTGCTGCGCGAAGTAGGTGCCGCCGGGGCGCAGCACGCGCCGTATCTCCGACCACCAGACGGAGATCGGGTGGCGGGTGGTCACCAGGTCGAACGCCTCGTCGCCGAATGGCAGCGGCGGTTCGTCCCGGGTGGCGACCACCACCACACCGAGCGGATGCAGGCGCCGGGTGGCCAGCGCCGCGTTCGGGGGCCACGTCTCGATGGCCGCCATCGTGGGCGGGAACGGCGCCGCGCCGGACAGCACTTCACCGCCTCCGGTGTGAATGTCGAGCGCGGCCGACACCGCGGCCAACCGCTCCCGCAACAGCCGCTGGTAGCCCCACGACGGGCGCTCCTCGGTGGCCCGGCCGTCCAGCCACGAGAAATCCCAGCCGTCCAGCGGGGCGGCGTCGGCCTCCGCGATCAGTTCGTCAAATGTGCGCCGCATGCCACGCATGCTAGGCACTGCTGCTCGCCGGCAAGCCGAGATCGCCCCGATGGCGGCGATGGCCGTGGTGGGCGCCGGCCGCGATCCGGGGGAGCGGTCAGACCGTGACCTTGCCGGCGTCACCCGTGGCGATCTCGGGCGCCAGCGGTGCGATCGCGCCGAGTATCTCGGTGACCGTCTCGGACGGCACCCCGGCGGCGGCCAGCGCGTCGGCCAAATGCCCGGCCACCAAACTGAAGTGGTGCATGGTGATCCCGCGGCCCTGGTGCACCTGCTTCATCGGCGCGCCGGTGTAGGGCTCCGGGCCGCCCAGGGCCGCGGCGAAGAACTCCGTCTGCTTGCCCTTGAGGCGGTTCATGTTCGTGCCGGTGAAAAAGCCGGACAGCTGATCGTCGGCAAGCACCCGGACGTAGAAGTCCTCGACCACGACTTCGATCGCCTCGTGCCCACCGATCCGGTCGTAGATGGATGCCGGTGCGGACTTGCGGAAGCGCGCCAGAATTTTCATAAGCACGATTGGAACATCTCGGCGTTGCCCGTCGGTTTATGCGCGATCACGCCCGGATTGCCTTGTGTAACAGCGGGATTGCCCGCCGCTGGCGGACGCTCTCGGCGAACCGTGAGAGTGGGAGCCGGGACCCATGACCGCAATCCGCGTCAAGGTGAGGCGAACATGTCCTAGGTTGGCTTCATGATGCACATCACATCACTCGCGCAGCCCCGCAATACGGTCGTGGCCATCGGGCAGGCCAGTTGCGGTCGGGGGGCTCACATCATCAGGAGCGAATGCCGATGAACCTTGGTGACTTAACGAACTTGGTGGAGAACTCGCTCGGAAACCTGGTGGAAAAGCCGCTCGCGGCGGTCTCGCACATCGTGAACACCCCGAACTCCGCCGGCCGGTATCGGCCGTTCTATCTGCGCAACCTGCTCGACGCGGTCCAGGGGCGCACCCTCGAGGACGCCGTCGCGGGCAAGACCGCGCTGATCACCGGGGGATCCTCCGGCATCGGCGAGGCCGCCGCGAAGAAGATCGCGGAGGCCGGTGGCACGGTGGCGCTGGTGGCGCGTACCCGGGAGAACCTCGAGAAGGTCGCCGACGAGATTCGCGACAACGGCGGCACCGCCCACGTCTACCCGTGCGACCTGTCCGACATGGACGCCATCGCCGCCATGGCCGATCAGGTGCTCGAGGACCTGGGCGGTGTCGACATCCTGATCAACAACGCGGGCCGCTCGATCCGGCGCTCACTCGAGCTGTCCTACGACCGGATCCACGACTATCAGCGGACCATGCAGCTGAACTACCTCGGCGCCGTCCAGCTGATCCTCAAGTTCATCCCCGGCATGCGCGAGCGGGGATACGGGCACGTCATCAACGTCTCCTCGGTCGGCGTGCAGACCCGCGCGCCGCGCTTCGGCGCCTACATCGCCAGCAAGGCCGCGCTGGACAGTCTGTGCGACGCGCTGCAGGCCGAAACGGTGAACGACGACGTCCGGTTCACCACCGTGCACATGGCGCTGGTGCGCACGCCGATGATCAGCCCCACCACGCTCTACGACAAGTTCCCGGCGCTCACACCCGAGCAGGCGGCCGGGGTGATCGCCGACGCGATCGTGCACCGGCCGCGCCGGGCCAGCTCACCGTTCGGGCAGTTCGCGGCCGTCGCCGATGCGCTCAACCCGGCGGTGATGGACCTGGTGCGCAACCGGGCGTTCGCCATGTTCAGCGACTCCAGCGCCGCCAAGGGAGATGAATCATCGAGCGACGCAACGGAATTCGATAAGCGCAGCGAGAACTTCGTGCGGGCGACCCGCGGG
>NZ_LZLL01000061.1:0-4693 GCF_001669335.1 Mycobacterium sp. 1245852.3
CACCTCGTCCAGCGCGGCGCCGTAGTTCTCGGCCAGCGCCTTCTCGTCGAACGAGGCCTTGCCGATGACGAAGTGCAGGTTGGCCTGCTTGTCCACCCGGAAGTTGATCTTTCCGCCCTTGATGTCGGCCACGGCCTTGGCGACATCGGGGGTCACGGTGCCGGTCTTGGGGTTCGGCATCAGGCCGCGGGGGCCGAGCACCCGGGCGATGCGACCCACCTTGGCCATCTGGTCCGGGGTCGCGATCGCGGCGTCGAATTCCAGCCAGCCGCCCTGGATCTTCTCGATCAGGTCGTCGCTGCCGACGATGTCGGCGCCGGCGGCCTGCGCCTGCTCGGCCTTGTCGCCGACGGCGAACACGGCGACGCGGGCGGTCTTACCGGTGCCGTGCGGCAGGTTGACCGTGCCGCGGACCATCTGGTCGGCCTTGCGGGGGTCGACGCCGAGCCGGATCGCCACCTCGACGGTCGAGTCCTGCTTGCTCGACGACGTCTCCTTGGCGAGCTTGGCCGCCTCCAGCGGGGAGTAGAGGTTGTCGCGGTCCACCTTCTCGGCGGCGGCGCGATATGCCTTGCTGTTCTTGCTCATTGATTCATCCAATCCGATGTTGGGTCGTGGTTGTCTTGTGTCGGACTCCTCCTCAGGCCGTTGCCGGCCTGCATCGTCGTCCGACGGCGGGCCGAAGCTGGCCCTCCCACGGTGGTGGTGCTGGTGTTACTCGACGGTGATACCCATCGACCGGGCGGTGCCGGCGATGATCTTGGCGGCCGCGTCGATGTCGTTGGCGTTCAGGTCGGCCTTCTTGGTCTCGGCGATCTCCTTGACCTGATCCCAGCTGACCTTGGCCACCTTGTTCTTGTGCGGCTCGGCCGATCCCTTGCCCACGCCGGCGGCCTTGAGCAACAGCTTGGCGGCGGGCGGCGTCTTGAGCGCGAAGGTGAAGCTGCGGTCCTCGTAGACCGTGATCTCCACCGGGATGACCTGGCCGCGCTGGTTCTCGGTAGCGGCGTTGTACGCCTTGCAGAACTCCATGATGTTGACGCCGTGCTGACCGAGCGCGGGCCCGACCGGCGGCGCCGGGTTGGCCTGCCCCGCCTGGATCTGAAGCTTGATCAGCCCGACGACTTTCTTCTTCGGGGCCATGAGATTGTGCTGTTCCTTCCTGGTTTACGCCCGGCGTATGCGCCGGTTAGAGCTTGGAGACTTGGCTGAAGGTCAATTCGACCGGGGTTTCGCGGCCGAAGATGGACACCAGCACCTTGAGCTTCTGCTGTTCGCCGTTGACCTCGCTGATCGTGGCGGGCAGCGTCGCGAACGGGCCGTCCATGACCGTCACCGATTCGCCGACCTCGTAGTCGACCTCGATGGCCGGACGTTCCAGCCCGCCGACCTCGGCGGCGGCCGCCGTGGTGGCCGCACCCTTGGCGGCCTTCTTCGTCGCGCCGCGCGGCAGCAGGAACTTGACCACGTCGTCGAGGGTCAGCGCCGACGGACGCGAGGTGGCCCCGACGAACCCGGTGACGCCGGGGGTGTTGCGCACCGCGGCCCACGAGTCGTCGGTCAGGTCCATGCGCACCAGGATGTAGCCGGGCAGCACCTTGCGGTTGACCTGCTTGCGCTGGCCGTTCTTGATCTCGGTGACCTCTTCGGTGGGCACCTCCACCTGGAAGATGTAGTCGCCGACGTCGAGGTTCTGCACACGGGTTTCGAGGTTGGCTTTGACCTTGTTCTCGTAGCCCGCATAGGAGTGGATCACATACCAGTCGCCGGGCTTGGAGCGCAGTTCGGCCTTGAGCGCGACGGCGGGGTCGACGTCCTCGTCCTCGGCCGGCTCCTCGGGCGCCTCGGTGGCCTCGGCCGTCTCGTCGACAGCTTGGTCCGCAGTCGCCTCGGTGACCTCGGCGGCCGCAGAGGTGTCCGTGGCCTGCGCCTCGGCGGCCTCGTCGGTCCCTTTCAGGTCGACCGCTTCACCCGCGGACGGGTCACCGTCGAAGGTAGTCACGGTTTGAGTCCTCTCTGTCACATTCAAAAGCGGCGTCACATACAAAAGCGGCGTCACTCGCTCAGCCGAACACCAGCAGCACCAGCTTGGTCAGGCCGAAATCCGCCAGGCCGACCAGCGCCACCATGAAGGCCAGGAAAGCCAGCACAACGGAGGTGTAAGTGAGCATCTGCTTGCGGTTGGGCCAGATGACCTTCCGCATCTCTGCAACGACCTGCTTGAGGTAGTTGTAGACGAACACGAAGGGGTTGACCCGGTGGTCGCCGGCCTTCTTGGGCTTGGCGGCCTTCTTGGCTTTGGCGCCCTTTTTGGTCTTCTCCGGCGTCGCGGCTTCGACGTCGTCCGGCGATACGGCGTCCTCGCCGGCCTCGGCCGCCCGCTGCCGGGACCGCTTGCCCGTGGGGCGCTGTGGCCGCGTCACCACCGCCGTCCGACCGCCGCTCGCGCGGCCGTCCTCTTTGTCAGTGCCGTCGCTTGCGGCGTCGTTGGCAACATCGCCTTCGTCGCTCACCGCATGCTCCTTTGTCTGCTAGTCACTCGCGAACCATCCCGCCGAAGGTGGGAACCTTCTTCCAGTGTCCACCATGCCAGGACGTTCGCCATTAGCAGGGGCGACAGGACTTGAACCTGCAACCTGCGGTTTTGGAGACCGCTGCTCTGCCAGTTGAGCTACGCCCCTTCGCGGTTGGCAGGCCAACCTGCGCTTACCTACCGGGGCTTACATGACACGCGCGCCTTCCGATTGCTCGACTCACGGAAAGCGCGCTAATGCTGGGAAAACCCCGAGGACCGAGTGTACATCGACGCGAGAGTCAGATACTAATTACGCCGTTCTGACGACCTGACCGGAGTCCGGGTCCCAGCGCAGGTTCGCGGAGTTGTCGGCGTACTGGCCCATCAGCGTGGTGTAGGCCTCCAGGACCACTTCACCCTTGTCGTCGGTGCAGATGTTCTTGGTGACGACGATGTCGGCGCCGAAACGCTCGTCCACCGACAGGATGTCCATGCGGGCCCACAGCTTGTCGCCGGCCTTGATCGGCTTGGAGAACACGAACCGCTGGTCGACCTGGACGATCACCAGCGTCTCCATGCCGATGTCGACGTGCCGAAAGAAATCCAGCTGGACCAGCTTGGCGAAGATGGTCCCGAAGGTCAGCGGCGCGATGATCGCGTCGTGGCCGAGTTCGGCGGCGGCGTCTTCCTCGTAGTGGGCCGGGTGGCGGTTCTTGATGGCAAGCGCGAACTGGCGCAGTTGTTCCCGCCCCACAACGAAGTAGTCCGGGTAGCGCCAGATCATCCCCCGGATGTCTGTTTTGAGCGCCATAGCCTACGCGAGTGTCGCGGACGCGATGGCCCTGCCGAAGATCTTCTTGCCGCCGGTGGTGGCGGTGAGCGCGATGGTCACGGACTTGGTCTCGGGGTCGGCGGACTTGACCCGGCCATTGAAGACCAGCTCGGCGCCCTTACCGTCGTTGGGCACCGGCACCACGGCGGTGAACCGCACGTTGTACTCGGTCACGGCGCCGGGGTCGCCGATCCACGCGGTCACGTAGCCGCCGCCGATGCCCATGGTCAACATGCCGTGCGCGATCGCGGTGTCCAGGCCGACGACCTTGGCCATCTCGTCGTCCCAGTGGATCGGGTTCAGGTCACCAGAGACGCCCGCGTAATTCACCAGGTCCTGTCGGGTCAGCGGGTAGGTCTTCTCCGGCAATAGGTCACCCACCTTCACCGAGCTGAACTCACGCAGTGGCATCAGAAAATCCCTCTTCTCCATCCTCGCCGGCACGGCCCGCGAGGGTCGTGTAGGTCTCTTGCACGACGTCACCGGCTTCATTGGTGATGACATTCTTGGTGACGATGATCTGGGTGCCGTGCGACACACGCATCGAGTCCACGTAGACGTCGCAGTACAGCTTGTCCCCGGCCACCAGCGGAGCGAAGTACTTCAGCACCTGGTCGACCTGCACGATTTGGGCGTCCTGGACGGCGACGTTGGCGTGCTTGAAGAAGGCTGTCTGCGCCTGATAGCCGAAGACGGAGACGAACGTCAACGGCGCGATCAGACCCCTGTAGCCGAGTTCGGCGGCCGCCTTTTCCTCGAAGTACCAGGCGTCGTCGTTTTTCACGGCCGTCGCGTGTTCGCGGATCTTCTCCCGCTCCACCTCGTAATGATCGGGGTAGCGATAGTGCATCCCCACCAGGCTTGAACTTAACGGCACGATTCTTAAACTACCTAGTCAATCGGAGTAAACGCCCGCGGGTGGCCGCTAGCGTGTCTCCCGATGCGCCTGGTGCTTACCGCAGTTGGGGCAGAACTTCTTCAGCTCCAGTCGGTCCGGGTCGTTCCGGCGGTTTTTCTTGGTGATGTAGTTGCGGTGCTTGCACACCTCACATGCCAAGGTGATCTTCGGCCGTACATCGGTACTGGAAGCCATGACGGTTCTCTCTCAATTCCTGAATAAAGCTTTGCTGTTGTGTTGTAGCGATGGCCGGACTCGAACCGGCGACCTAACGATTATGAGTCGTTCGCTCTAACCGACTGAGCTACATCGCCTCTGGCCACCCCTTGTGGGGTCGGGGCCGCCACGCCTGCTCGGCGTCCGCCGAGCCCCCTAACGGAATCGAACCGTTGACCTTTTCCTTACCATGGAAACGCTCTACCGACTGAGCTAAGGGGGCCGTGCACCC
>NZ_LZLL01000062.1:0-1318 GCF_001669335.1 Mycobacterium sp. 1245852.3
CCGCGCGCTCTTCGGCCTTGGCTTGCTGGATCTCGCGCTGCGCGTCCACCTCGGCCTGGGTCTTCGCGGCGGTGGCCTGCTGAAGGGCCGCGCGGTCGGCCGCGCGCTTCTGCGCGGCCTCCTGGGCCTCGATCGAGTTCTCGGCGGCGACGGCCTGGGCGTTCGCCGCCAGGCGTTGCTGGGCGCCTTCGACCCTGGCCTCGGCCGCGTCCTCCTGCGCCTGCTTGACCTGGGCTTCTGCCACGGCCTCCGCCGCGTTCGCTTCCTTGCGCTCATGCGCCTGGGTCTGCTCGAGTTGGCCCTCGGCGGTCAGCGATTCGTTGCCCGTAACAGCGCCGACGACCTCTTTTGCCTTGCCTTTGACCGAGTCGATCAGGCCCCTGCGCGCTTCGTCGGCCTTATTGTGCTCACTCATCGAAATACTCCTTGAGGGTTGGCCAAGAACGTTCGTTCGTGCCACGGTGTGTGATTCCACGGACGGGGCCGCTCAAACATCGGCGTGTCCGGGGTCATGCGCAATCAAGCGGCCCGAGCGCGGGTATTGGTGATGAATTGCCAAGCGCCATTAGATGTTTCGTGTGGATCGCCCGGTGTCATGCGTGATCCCAACAAAAGGGCGATACCCTGGCCCGCATGGCCATCGAGTCCACCATGCTCGCCCTGGGCACTGTCGCGCCGGATTTCACGCTGCCCGAGCCGGCCACCGGCCGCACGCTGCGCCGCGACGACCTGTCGGGGCCGGCCCTGGTCGTCACCTTCATCTGCAACCACTGCCCGTATGTGAAGCACGTCGCCGACGGGCTTGCCGCGCTGGGGCGTGACCTCGCCGAGCAGGGCGTTGCAATGGTGGGCATTTCGAGCAATGACGTGGCCACCTACCCGCAGGACGGCCCCGAGCAGATGGTCGCGGAGGCCCGCCACCACGGCTGGACCTTCCCCTACCTGTACGACGAAACCCAAGACGTCGCCCGCGCCTTCTCGGCCGCGTGCACGCCCGACACGTTCGTGTTCGACGGCGACCGCCGGCTGGTCTATCGCGGCCAGCTCGACGATTCGCGACCCGGCAACGGCCGGCCGGTCACCGCCGCGGACGTCCGTGCCGCCGTCGACGCGGTGCTGGCCGGGCGACCGGTGAGCCCCGAGCAGCGTCCGTCGATCGGATGCGGCATCAAATGGCGCTGAGGCGCGGTTAACAGCGGCGATTGCGGGTAGCTGGGCCCTTGAGCGGGTCGCCGAGGCCTACCGCGCCATGGACGAGCGTCGCGCCATTCAAGACCTTCCTGCAACCCTAGGTGAGGTCGGTCACTGACCCGGCCGG
>NZ_LZLL01000063.1:0-5574 GCF_001669335.1 Mycobacterium sp. 1245852.3
AGCTCGGCGAGCAGCTCCGGTGAGATCAGGCCCTCGGCGCCCAGCTCGCAGGCCGGCGCCGATCCGCAACCATCCAGACTGGCCCGCTCGGCGACCACATGAATCACCACCGGCCCGGCGGGTCGCTTGCCGGCCGCACAGTCGGCGCGTCCGCAGCGGCAGCCCAGCCGGTCTGCCCCGCCCGCCAGCGCGCCCAGCGCATCGGCGCGGCGTTGCTCGCGGGTGCGCGGGTCGTGCTCACACACCGTGGCCGCCAACGCGTTCAGGCGCCGGTCCAGCGCATGGGCGTCCGGGGCCAGCAGCGTGCCCTCCAGATGCGCCAACCCCTCCCCCATGTCGGCGACCCACACCTCACGCCCGGCCGCGCGCTCCTTGCGCCGCCGCACCGCATCCGCATCAGCGCGAGCCACCACCTTGTCCACCTGCGCCGCCAACCGGCCCTGGCTCAGTGACGGCCACCTGGTCACGTGGGCGGCCAACTCGGCGTCCACCGCCGCCAGCACCTGCGGGTCGGTGATCAAATCGGTGCGGAACACGATCGTCTGAAACATCAGGTAGCCGATGTCGCCGGCTCTGAAGGCCGCGCTCACCTTCGGCAGCCGTTCCCGCATCGCGCGCGCGTAGCGCACCCGGCTGGCGGCCAGGCCCTGGCTGATCCGCAGCTCGGCGGCCACCTCCGCACCCACCGCCGCCTCGGTGTCCACCGCCCACTCCTCGGTCTCCGAACACCGCGACAACCGATAGGCGAACAACTCACCAATCGCCACCAACTGCGCGGCCGCCGCCCGATTCTCCGCCCGCGCGGCACCGCCGATCCGCTCGAGCAACCCCGTCGACACCGGCGTCGCCGACGGATAACGCCGCTCGAACCGCTCATCGAACCGCGCGGTGACATCTTCGAACATACATTCGATCATGCCATTGGCCACCGACACGCGTGAGCACCCCGGCGAAAAGAACGGCTAGGGCTCCGCGCGACGGCTGACGAACTCGCGTCGCACACCGGTGAGCAGATCGGTGAACTCGATCCGTTGCGCCAGCAGCCGCAGCGGCGTGCTGAAGTCGTCGGCCGCGACATCGACCACGTCGGGATACAACGGATCCCCGCCGATCGGGATGCCCAGCGAGGCCATGTGCACCCGCAGCTGGTGGGTGCGCCCGGTGCGCGGCGTCAGCCGGTACAGCCCGTCCGGCGATAGCAGCTCCACCCGCGTCTCGGCATTGGGCGCGCCCGGCTCGCAGACCGCCTGTAAGTGCCCGCGGCGCTTGATGATTCGGCTCGTCACCACGCGCGGCAGCTCCAGCTCCGGATCGACGGCGGCCCGGGCCAGATAGGTCTTGCTCACCAGGCCGCGGGAGAACAGCGTCTGGTAGGCGCCGCGCACCTCGCGCCGCGCGGTGAACAGCAACACCCCGGCGGTCAGCCGGTCGAGCCGGTGCGCCGGGCTCAGCTCGGGCAGCCCGAGCTCGCGCCTGAGCCGAACCAGCGCGGTCTGCGCGACGTGGCGCCCGCGCGGCATGGTGGCCAGAAAGTGCGGCTTGTCGACGACCACGATGTCGTCGTCGCGGTGCAGTACCGGGATGTCGAACGGGACGGGCACCTCGTCGGGCAGCTCGCGATACAGGTAGACGCTCGCACCGGCGGGAAGCACTGTGGCACAGTCGATTACCGCGCCATCGGCGCCGACGACCTCGCCGGCCAGCACCTTGGCGCGGGCCCGCGCACCGAACCGGGCGGTCAGTTCGGCCAGTACCTGCCCGCCCCGCAGCCGCACCCGCGCGGGGCCCAAGCCATCGCGGACCGGAAGCGGCGCTGGCCTCAACTGAGCGGGACCGGCTCGAGGATCTCGGCGCGCGCCTCGGGGGCGCTGGCCCGCAATTCGTCGGCGGACACGTCGTCGGGCTGGGCCTGGGACAGGATCTCGGCCTCCACCCGGGCGGTGTAGTTCGCTACCTCACGCTCGATGTCCTCGGCCGACCAGCCCAGCACCGGCGCGACCACGTCGGCGACCTCGCGGGCACAGTCGACGCCGCGGTGCGAGTATTCGATGGAGATGCGCATCCGGCGGGCCAGGATGTCCTCCAAATGCAATGCGCCCTCGGCGGTTACGGCATACAGCGCCTCCACCCGCAGGTAGCCCGGCGCCTCCTTGATCGGGTTGAGCAGGTCGGGCCTGTCGGCCGCCAGCGCCAGCACGTCGCCGATCAGCGAGCCGTAGCGGTCCAGCAGATGACGCACCCGGTAGGGATGCAGACCCTGCAACTCGGCGACGTGCTCGGCCTGGTTGATCAGCGCGAAATAGCCGTCGGCGCCGAGCAGGCTGACCTTCTCGGTGATCGACGGCGCCACCCGGGCCGGAATGAATTGGGCCGCAGCGTCAATCGCGTCGGCGGCCATCACCCGATAGGTGGTGTACTTGCCCCCGGCGATCGCGACCAGGCCCGGCGCGGGCACCGCCACGGCGTGCTCCCGGGACAGCTTGGAGGTCTCCTCGCTTTCCCCGGCCAGCAGCGGGCGCAGTCCCGCGTACACCCCGTCGATGTCGGCGTGGGTGAGCGGGATGGCCAGCACCGTGTTGACGGTCTCCAAGATGTAGTCGATGTCGGCCTTGGTGGCCGCGGGGTGGGCCAGGTCGAGATTCCAGTCGGTGTCGGTGGTCCCGATGATCCAGTGGCTGCCCCACGGGATGACGAACATCACCGACTTCTCGGTGCGCAGGATGATCGCGACGTCGCTGACGATGCGGTCGCGCGGCACCACCACGTGCACGCCCTTGGACGCCCGGACCTGAAATCGCCCGCGCTGCTTGGACAATGCCTGGATCTCGTCGGTCCACACTCCGGTCGCGTTGACCACCACGTGCCCGCGGACCTCGGTGATCGCGCCGTCCTCGGAGTCGCGCACCCGCACGCCGGTCACCCGATCGCCCTCGCGCAGCATGGCGACCACCTGCGTGGAGGTGCGCACCACCACACCGTAATGGGCGGCGGTGCGTGCGACGGTCATGGTGTGCCGGGCGTCGTCGACAACCGTGTCGTAGTAACGGATTCCACCGATCAGCGAGCTGCGCTTCAGCCCGGGGCTCAACCGCAGCGCGCCGGCACGGGTCAAATGCTTTTGCGCCGGAACGGATTTCGCGCCGCCGAGCCGGTCGTACAGAAAGATCCCGGCGGCGATGTAGGGGCGCTCCCACATGCGATTGGTCAGCGGGAACAGAAACGGCATCGGCTTGACCAGATGCGGCGCCAGCGTGGTCAGCGACAACTCGCGCTCGTAGAGCGCCTCGCGGACCAGCCCGAACTCCAGCTGTTCGAGGTAGCGCAGGCCGCCGTGGAACATCTTCGACGAGCGGCTCGAGGTGCCCGAGGCGAAGTCGCGCGCTTCCACCAGCGCCACCTTGAGCCCGCGGGTCGCGGCGTCCAGCGCGCAGCCCGACCCCACCACGCCGCCGCCGATCACCACCACGTCGAACTGCTCGGCGCCCAACCGCTGCCAGGCCTCCTGGCGCTGCCGCGGTCCCAGCACGGATACCGGGGAGCTGCGCTGGGTGGGATCAGTCACGACCAGGACTCCTCACTGGGGAAACTCCTCCTCGGTTACCGGTCAGTAGGACGTGCTGCACCAAGGCTAACCGCTAGTCCAGGTCGTCGTGCGCCATCAGCCGCCGCGCGGCCTCGGTGATCGAGCCGGACAACGAGGGGTAGACCGCCAGCGTCTGCGCAAGCTCGTTGACGGTGATGCGGTTGGTCACCGCGACGGCGATCGGCAGGATCAGCTCGGAGGCGATCGGTGCCACCACCACGCCGCCGATCACCACGCCGGTGGCCTGGCGGCAGAAGAGTTTGACGAAACCCTGTCGCAGCCCGGACATCTTGGCGCGCGCGTTGGTCCGCAACGGGAGCATGACGGTGCGGGCGGGCACCGAACCGTCGTCGATCATGGTCTGGGGCACCCCGACGGCGGCGATCTCGGGCCTGGTGAACACCGTCGCCGCCACCGTCCGCAGCCGGATCGGGCTGACGCCCTCGCCCAGCGCGTGATACATCGCGATCCGGCCCTGCATGGCGGCGACCGAGGCCAGTGGCAGCAGCCCGGTGCAGTCGCCGGCCGCGTAGATGCCGGCCACCGAGGTCCGCGACACCCGGTCCACCGTCAGGTAGCCCCCACGGCCCAGCTCGATGCCGACCCGGTCCAGTCCCAGGCCGCCGGTGTTGGGGACCGACCCGATGGTCATCAGCGCGTGGCTGCCCTCGACCGTGCGCCCGTCGGCCAGGGTGACCAGCACGCCGTCCACGGTGCGGGTGACCGATTGCGCGCGGGCGTTTTTGACCAACTCGACGCCGCGCTCGGAGAACGCCTCCTCCAGGACCAGGGCGGCGTCGGCGTCCTCGTAGGGCAGCACCCGGTCGCGGCTGGCGACCACGGTCACCGGCACGCCCAATTCCGTGTAGGCGTGTACGAATTCGGCGCCGGTGACCCCGGACCCGACCACGATCAGGTGCTCGGGCAGCGCCTTGAGGTCGTAGAGCTGGCGCCAGGTCAGGATCCGGTCGCCGTCCGGCGGCGCCGACGGCAGCACCCGCGGGCTGGCGCCCGTGGCGATCAGCACCACGTCGGCCTCGTACTCGCTGGTGGCGCCATCGCGGGCGGTGGCTTTGACGCGGTGGCAGGCCAAGCCTGGGTTGGGGTCGATCAGCTCGCCGCGGCCGGCCACCACGTGCACGCCCATCCCGAGCAGCTGATCGGTGATGTCGGCCGACTGCTCGGTGGCGAGTTGCTTGACCCGGGCATGGATCTGCGGCAGCGAGATCTTGGCGTCGTCGATGTCGATCTCGAATCCCAGCCGCGGCGCCCGGCGCAACTCGGTGCGCAGCCAGGTGGAGGCGATGAACGTTTTGGACGGCACGCAGTCGTCGAGCACCGCCGCGCCGCCGATGCCGTCGGAGTCGATCACCGTGACGCGGGTCGTGTCGGGGTGTGAGGTGGCGGCCACCAGCGCGGCCTCGTAGCCGGCCGGGCCGCCACCGAGGATCACGATGCGGGTCACCACAGCCCCCAACCTAACGAAGCGGCGGGGACCCCGCGAATGCTCGGGGGAAGACCGGCCAGCGTCGGACGTCTAAGCTTTCCCCGTGCCGCTCTACGCCGCGTACGGGTCCAACATGGATCCCGAGCAGATGCAGAAACGCGCGCCCCATTCGCCGATGGCCGGAACCGGCTGGCTGCACGGGTGGAGATTGACCTTCGGTGGCGAGGACATCGGCTGGGAGGGCGCGCTGGCCAGCGTCGTCGAGGACCCGGGGTCAAAGGTGTTCGTCGTCCTCTACGACATGACTCCGGCGGACGAGAACAACCTGGACCGCTGGGAGGGCTCGGAGTTCGGCGTGCACAAGAAGATCCGGTGCCGGGTGGAGCGGATCTCGTCGGACACCGACACTGACCCGGTGTTGGCGTGGCTGTACGTGCTGGACGCCTGGGAAGGCGGCATGCCGTCGGCCCGGTACCTGGGGGTGATGGCCGACGCCGCCGAAATCGCCGGAGCGCCAAGCGATTACGTACACTGGCTGCGCACC
>NZ_LZLL01000064.1:0-10177 GCF_001669335.1 Mycobacterium sp. 1245852.3
CGTCGTCGACACGGCCTGGAGCTGTTACAGCAGCCCGACGTCGATGGCCGCCTTCGAGATTCTGCGCGAAACCCGCGGCGGTCCGTCGCGGCGTCACCTGCTGGACATGAATTCCGCGATCGGTCAGCTGGGCCGGCTGATCACCACCGATCCCGCGCATGCCGGTGTGGCCGAGGTCATTTGGGCCACGCTGCGCGGTGTGGTGCTGGCGCAGATGCTCACCGGCGCGACCGTCGACTGGAGCCTGGAGCGACGTGCCCTCGTCGACATGGTGACCGGTTACCTCGCCGAGGGCCAGGGATACCGCGACACGTAAGCCACGCACACGACACGCCGCGCGGACACGCACTGGTTGAAGTCTGGTACCCACCCCGTCCGACCGCCTCATGATTCGCATTTCCCGTGTGCTGCAATGACGGGATGACCCTCGACGATCTGGCCGATATCGAAGCCATCAAGCAAGTCAAATACCGGTATCTGCGCGCGCTGGACACCAAGCACTGGGACGACTTCACCGACACCCTGGCCGAGGACATCAAGGCCGACTACGGCCCGTCGATCGGCAACGAATTGCACTTCACCAACCGCGCCGACCTGGTGGAGTACATGCGGACCTCGCTGCCGGCGAACGTCATCACCGAGCACCGGGTGACGCATCCCGACATTACCGTCGATGGCGACACCGCAACGGGCAGTTGGTATCTGCAGGATCGGGTGATGGTGGCCGATTTCAACTTCATGTTGATCGGGGCGGCCTTCTACCGCGACACCTACCGCCGCACCGATGCCGGCTGGAAGATCAGCGGCACCGGATATGACCGAACCTACGACGCCACAATGTCTTTGGAGGGCCTGAACTTCACGCTCAAGCCCGGCCGCGCCATCGCCGGCGACTGAACTACTTGGTGATGGCGATGACCGCGCCGGGCCGTAGCCATTTCATGATCGACACCAGCTGAGCGTCGTCGACCGCCACGCAGCCCTCGGTGGGTTTCCCGTCGGTGGTGTGGAAGAAGAACGCGGCGCCCCCACCCGGGGTCTTGTTCTTGTTGACGCCCATCACGACCGCGTGCTTGTACTGCGGAATCTGCAAGTTCTCACTGTCGCCGGTGTTGAACGGGCACTGCGCCTTCTGGCACACCTGCATCGAGTTGAACGTCGGGCTGTGGTCGTCGCCGCTCCACCAGTAGTTTCCCCCGGTCACCTGGGTGTAGGGCAGGCCGGTGCCCGGGTTGGGCGCCGTGCCGAACGCGGAGTCGAGGCTGTACACCCCCATCGGGGTGGCCGGAACGCCGCTCTTGGCCTGCGGCGCCATCCCCGCCGAACCGACATGGGTGGGGATGCCGGACCGCAGCGACTGCCAGCCGGTGCCGGTGCGCTGGAAGATCTCCATGGTCGCGTTGGAACCGCCGGTGCTGACCACCGAAACCACCTGCGTCGCATTGCCTACCGCGTTCGCGAACCATGGAGCGCCGGCCGCGGCGCTGACCGGGGCGAGCACCAGGGAGGCGAAAAGTACGCACGTCGCGGCGCATAGCGAAGCGAGCAGTCGGTGCATGCCCTCCATCGTCGAACGGGCACATCTTCAGGGTCAAGTAAAGCTTTAGCCCCGGTTAGGTCACCGCGTCGTGACCAAATGCCCACCGCGACAGTGTCGTTAGCGCACCGCCGCGGCTTCGACCGTCCGCTCCGCGCCGTCCGGTCGACGGGCCGGGGGCCGAAAGACCAAGAGACACACCAGCAAATACAGGTAACCCAGCGACCAACCGGCCAGCACATCGGACGGATAGTGCACGTTCAGCGCCACCCGGGAGGCGCCGACCATCAGCAGCGACACCGCCACCACCGCGACCGCGATGCGGCGGATCAAGCGGGTCATCATGGGAAAGAAGAAGCACAGCACGGCGAGCAGTGCGGCCATCGCCTCCAGCGCGTGCCCGGACGGAAACGAACTGGACGCCGCGGCGACCAGCATCGTCGCCGGACGCGGGCGGTTGACCAGGGCCTTGGCCGCCGCGGTGACGAACTCGTTGAGCGGCCCGCAGGCGAACACCAGCACCAGCGCGGTCCGCGGATTGCGCATCACCAGGGCCAACACCGTCATTGCGATGCCCAGCACGGACATCGGCACCGGGCCCAGGACGTAGGACACGTCTTGCCAAAACCGCAGCCACAGCGGGTGTTTGACCGCGACGTCGCGGGCGGCGTTGAGCAGCGACCAATCCATCGAATGCAGCCAGGCCCAGTGCCGGCAGTAGCCCACCCACAGCAGCGCGTACAGCGTCGCGGCCAATGCTGCGATCCAGATGGCCACCGGCATCCTCGGGCGAGTCATAACCAACCGATACCAGCACCGCCACACGACGGCGCTCGCGCGGTCATACTGTCGATATGGCCGTCTTTGTCCGTAGGTTGTTCGGCATCGGCAAGCTGCCCGACGAGCTACACGCCCAGCTCGAGTCGGAAGGCCTCACCTACCTCGCCGATTACGTCGCCGTGACGAGGCGATTCAGCGGCGCCATCCCGGGTGTGCGGTTGCCGCACAGCGTCGCCAGCTACACGGGTTCGTTGGTCTTCACCTCGGAGCGGGTCCTGGCGACGCTGTCGATGCTGCCCCGGCTGGCCGGCCCGACCGTCAACGTGCGGTGGAACGCGCCGCAGACCGGCGCGGCACGGGTGGAGATCTCCTCGACCGGCCTGCAGGTCGATGTCGACGTCGCCCGGGTCGACGAGAAGTTCAGCGGCGAATTGTCGCTGCACTACAAGGTCGCCATTCCCGACGACGTGCTTGACGGCCTGCCGTTGCGCTCGCTGGCGTTCGACATGCCGCCGGAGTACGTGTTTCGCGCGGTCGGCGTTACCTATAGTCCCTGATCGTGATGCGTGGCCACGGCGGCTGCCGCAGCACCGCCAGGCTGCCGATCACCGCGGCCAGCAGCCCGGTGATCACCCCGATCAGCGCGATCCGCCCCCCGTCCACCGCCGGCGTCCAGGAGGCCTGTCCGTCGCGGATGGCGAACACGCCCAGCGGTTTGGTGACCACGATGACGGTGGTGCCGTCCGGGGTCTGATAGGGCTCACCGTAGCGGCGACCGGCGGCTGCGTCGGCGGCCAGCTGATCGAGCACGTCGGAAGGCTTCACTGTCAACACTCCCCTCGCCGGGATCCACCGGGCCGGTGGTCAGGGCACGCCCCACGCTAACGCGGATTTCCTACGATGGCTGACGTGACCGGTGAGGCATTCAGCCCGCAAGAGCGACGGGCCGTCTATCGCGTCATCGCCGAACGCCGTGACATGCGCCGGTTCGTTCCCGGCGCGACGGTGGACGAGGCCGTGCTGGCGCGGCTGCTGCAGGCCGCGCACGCGGCGCCCAGCGTCGGCCTGATGCAGCCCTGGCGCTTCATCCGGATCACCGACGCCTCGCTGCGGCGGCGCATCCACGCCCTGGTCGACGAGGAACGCCCGCGCACCGCCGCCGCCCTGGGCGAACGCGCCGACGAATTCCTGGCGCTCAAGGTGGAGGGCATCCTCGAGTGCGCCGAGCTGTTCGTGGTGGCCCTGGGCGACGACCGCGACTCGCACGTCTTCGGCCGGCGCACCCTGCCGCAGATGGACCTGGCGTCGGTGTCGTGCGCGATCCAGAACCTGTGGCTGGCGGCCCGCTCCGAGGGCCTGGGCATGGGTTGGGTGTCGTTGTTCGATCCGCAGCGCTTGGGGTCGCTGCTGGACCTGCCGCCCGGCGCCGAACCGGTGGCGATCCTGTGCCTCGGGCCGGTGCCGGAGTTCCCGGATCGTCCGGCGTTGGAACTGGACGGCTGGACCGTCGGGCGCCCGCTGTCGGAGTTTGTCTCCGAAAACCGCTGGGGTCAACCGCCGATGCCCTGACGCGTCGGCACTCAGCAATCGCGCAGGGAAGTTGCGGTAACGTCGCCGGTCGCAAGGCAATGTGAGAGGTGACGCAATTGACGCCGGGCGACATAGCGGACCGACAACAGAACACGGGCTTTCGGGACAACGTGCTGATCGTGCACTGGCACGACCTGGGGCGCTACCTCGGCGCCTACGGCCACGCCGACGTGTCGAGCCCGCGACTGGACCGCCTTGCCGCCGAGGGCATCCTGTTCACCCGCGCGCACGCCACCGCGCCGCTGTGCTCGCCGTCACGCGGATCGCTGTTCACCGGCCGGTACCCGCAGAACAACGGGCTCATCGGGTTGGCCCACCACGGCTGGGAATACCGCGACGGTATCCGGACCCTGCCCCAGATACTGTCCGAATCCGGCTGGTATTCGGCACTTTTCGGCATGCAGCACGAGACCTCCTACCCCAAGAGGTTGGGTTTCGACGAGTTCGACGTGTCGAACTCCTACTGCGACTACGTGGCCGACAGGGCCGACGAGTGGCTGCGGCAAAGTGCCGAAGGCCTTGTCGGCCAACCGTTTCTGTTGACCGCCGGCTTCTTCGAGACGCACCGACCGTATCCACGGGACCGCTACACGCCGGCGGACAGCGACCGGGTGGATCCGCCCGATTACCTGCCCGACACCCCGGAGGTGCGCGGCGACCTCGCCGACTTCTACGGGGCCATCAGCACGGCCGACGCCGCCGTCGGGCGACTGCTGGACGCGCTGGCCGACACCGGCCTGGACGCCACCACCTGGGTGGTGTTCTTCACCGATCACGGCCCGCCGTTCCCCCGGGCGAAATCCACGCTGTATGACGCCGGGACCGGCATCGGCATGATCGTTCGACCGCCCACCCACCGGAAGCTGGCGCCCCGCGTCTACGACGAGCTGTTCAGCGCGGTCGACCTGGTCCCGACGCTGTTGGGGCTGTTGGGAATCGACGCTCCGGTCGACGTTGACGGTGTCTCACATGCGCCCGCCCTGCTGGAGCCGGATCCGCAGACCGCACCGGTGCGCGACCACGTGTACACGATGAAGACCTACCACGACTCGTTCGACCCGATTCGGGCGATTCGCACCAAGGACTACAGCTACATCGAGAACTACGTGCCGCGGCCACTGCTGGATCTGCCGCGTGACATCCAGGAGAGCCCGTCCGGGCAGGCCGTCGCGCCGTTCGTCACCGCGCCGCGGCCCGAGCGTGAACTCTACGATCTGCGCAGCGATCCCACCGAGACCAACAACCTGCTGGCCGGCGACGGCACAGATGCGGACGAGGTGGCTGCCAATCTCGCTGTGCTGCTACATGATTGGCGTCAGAGTACCGGCGACGTCATTCCCTCGGAGTTCGCCGGCACCCGCATCTCGGCGCGCTACACCGAAACGTATGAGCAGATCCACCACGGCAAACCGACCCCGCGTTCCGGCATCGCAGCCGACCGGGGCATCGAAGAAGGCAAGCCCACCCAGCGCTAATTGCGGTCTGACTGATGCAAAGTCGCCGGCGCACCCCGCTAGCCGGCAGAGCGGCTCGAGCCACCCACCTCGGCGACGACGAATACCCGCCGGAACGGGAAGATCGTCGTCCCGTCGGATCGGCGCGGGTAGGCGTCCTGCAGCAGCGGGATCAGCTCCTCGCGGAACTGCTCCCACGTCTCGTCGTCGAGCCGCTCGCGCACCGGAACCAGCGCCGTGCCGGTGATCCATTCCAGCACCGGATGCTCGCCGGTCAGCTGGTGCAGATACGTGGTCTCCCAGACATCGACCTTGCATCCCGCGTCCAGCAGCAGATTGGCGTAGTGGGCCGGCGGCTGGACCACCGCGCCCACCCGAAACGGTATGTCGCGCAACAGCTTCGCGTACGGCTCCCGGCGGGCCAGCGCCCGCACCGCCGCATAGGACGGTGACTCGAAGTTGCCCGGCATCTGGACACCGATCCACGATCCGGATGCCAGCTGCCCCGCCCACCGCAGCAGCAGGTCGGCGTGCTCGGGCACCCAATGCAGGGCCGCGTTGCTCACCACCACGTCGGTGTCGGGTTTGGGCTTCCAGTCGCGCAGGTCGCCGATGGCGGCGTCGATGCCGCGCTCCTTGGCCGCGGCCACCATCTCCGGCGAGCTGTCCATCGCCTCGATCACCGCGTCGGGCCAGCGCCGGGCCAGATACTTCGTCAGGTGACCGGGTCCGCAACCCAGGTCGACGACGCGCCGCGCCCGGTCGGCGCCCACCCGCGACAGCAGGTCATAGAAGGGGCGGCCCCGGTGGTCGGCGAAGGCCAGGTAGACGTCCGGATCCCACATGTCGATCCTCCTGATCCTCGCGCCGCGGCTCGCCGGTCGATAGCAAACCGTACAACTCCCATGGTGCGCCGACGCGGCCCGAATGGTCCCGGGATAACACCGCTGCGACCCAAACCGGTCGAAACGCCCAGGCAAGGCGGGCCCGCCGGGCTACCATCGGCGATCGTGGCGCCCGACTCAGATCCGATCGAACCGCCCGTCCCCGTTCCCGACGTCCCCGGCGCCGATCTACCGGCCGGCGCCGGCGGATTACCCCCCAATTCGGCGTTGTCGCCCCGCCAGCGAATGGTAGTCGAGGCGTCGGCCCTCGGCGATCTGGCCCTGCGCACCTGGGTCGCGTCGCTGCTCACCACCACGGTGGCGCCGTTCGTGGTGGCCGCCACCCTGCGCCAACACGATTCCGCCGCCGAGCGCGGCAACCTCGATTTCTATGCCGAGCTGGCTGCGGCGGGCGATCCGGCGCGGTCCTTTCCCGCCCCCGCCGAGGTGCCCCGGGTGGCGTCGCGACGGGCCAGCCCGCTGGCGGAATGGATCGCCCGCGGCACCGTCGACAACATCGCGTTCCCCAGCAGTTTCACCGCCGTCAACCCCGCCATGCGCGCGCAGTGGGGCGGCTGGCGGTCGAACAATATGGTGCGCGCCCAGCATTGGCGCCACGACGACGGGCCGCGCCCGACCCTGTGCGTCATCCACGGCTTCATGGGATCGTCGTATCTGGCCAACGGGCGGTTCTTTTCGCTGCCCTGGTATTACCGGTCCGGCTACGACGTGCTGATGTACACCTTGCCGTTTCACGGCAAGCGGGCCGAAAAGTTCTCACCCTTCAGCGGTTTCGGCTATTTCGCCGGCGGCCTCAGCGGTTTCGCCGAGGCCATGGCCCAGGCCGTGCACGACTTTCGTTCCATCATCGACTATTTGCGCCACATCGGCGTCGACCGCATCGCGCTGACCGGAATCTCGTTGGGTGGTTACACCTCGGCGCTGGTGGCCTCGGTCGACGACCGGCTCGAGGCGGTCATCCCCAACTGCCCGGTCGTCACGCCGGCGACGTTGTTCGACGAATGGTTCCCGGCCAACAGACTGGTTCGCCTGGGGCTGCGCCTGTCCGACATCAGCCACGACGACTTGGCGGCGGGCTTGGCCTACCACTGCCCGCTCTACTATCGGCCGCTGGTGCCCCGGGACCGCCGGATGATCATCACCGGGCTCGGCGACCGGATGGCGCCGCCCGACCACGCCGTCAAACTATGGCACCACTGGGATCAGTGTGCGCTGCATTGGTTTCCGGGCAGCCACGTGTTGCACGTGAGCCAGCTGGACTACCTGCGCCGGATGACCGCGTTCCTGCAGCAGGTCATGTTCTGACCACCTCGACGGTGTCGGCGTTGTCGCCGATGTCACCCAGCGGGGCGCGGTGGGCTCCGCCCGCGAGGGTGGGCCAGTGCACCTGCGCGAGCAGGTCCGCCGGCGCGGCGGTGTGTCCGTCGAGCCGCCGGGTGGACAGCAGGTCCAGTGCGGTCAACGCGGGCAGGTGATTTCCGCGCTGCGGGGTCAGCCCATCCACCGGTGCCTTGCCGTCCGGGCCGGTCTCGGTCTGGAACGCACAGGCGACCGCCACGGTGGGCCGGGTCTTGTCACCGGCGACCTCCAGCGCGGTGCAGGTCTCGCGCGCGGAATACGACCGGATCGCCGCCAGGGTCTCCGGCAAAGCGTCGTCCACCGAAATCCGGTATGCGGCAAGGTAATCCGAGGCGCCGCGCTGCACTGCCCGCCACCGCTCGCGCGGGTTGTTGGTCAGCAACCGAGGAACGTCGTCGGCCGCGACGGGGGTGGCCTCCCAACCGATCTCCCGAAGATGGTCGGCCAGCCGGCGGGCGGCGACCTGAGCGGTCTCGTGCAGTGGGATTCGCGACGAGCGTGCCTGCAGCGCGGCCAGGTTGTCGCGCGCCGACACGGTGAGCCCGATCCACGTCTCGCGCCGAGATGCGTCGGCGGCGTTGTCGCGGCTGGTGATGCGGATCTTGTCCGCCCGGATGCCGTAGCGGTCCAGGTAGCTCGCGATCAGCGGCAGCGGCAGCGCATCGGAGTCGTCCTCGGGTGCGCCGAGGCGAATGAGGGCGGTCGCCGCCGTGTCGGAAGTGCTCGACGGGACGGCGTTGCCGCGGGCGATCATCGCCAGGCGGCGGCCCACGATGGTGGTGAGATGCAGACCGCCCCACCAGCCGAACAACACGATGACGACGGCGGCGGCGATGCCCAGCAGCCAGTAGTCGCGGGGGGTGCGCCACGGGTAGGCCATGATCGCGGGCACGATGGCCAACAGCGCCAACGTGATTCGGCCGCTGCCGGGAATCGGTATCCGATGCTTGCTCACGGGGTGGGGTCCTTTCGTCGGCGTGCGGCGATTGCGGTGACGGCGCCGGCCACCGCGACCAGCACGGCCAGCGCGACGGTGCCGGCCACCGCGGCGGTCCGCGGTTTGGTGTCCTCGGGCGCGGGTGCCGGCGGCACGGCCACCGGCTTCACCGCCGCCGCGCCGGGCTGCTCACCGGCGGGAAGTTGCCAGGTCAGGGCCGCCACCGGATCCACGCTGCCGGTGCCCACGACGTTGGAGGGGTCGCGGGCGCCGTTGTGCGCGGTCGCGGTGATGCGGCGCAGCACCGCGCTGGCGTTGAGGTCGGGGTATTTGCTGCGGACCAGCGCCGCGACGCCGGCCACGTAGCCGGCCGCGTAACCGGTGCCGCTCAGGGCGGCGAGTTGCTGGTGTTCGTCGGGCAGGCCGTTCGCCAGGCCGCCGCCGTCGGCGTTGCCGATCGACACGATGCGTTCGCCGGGCGCGGCGACGCCCACCCACGGCCCCGCCACGGTGAATTTCGAAGGCTGGCCGTCCGGGGTCAGGGAGGCCACCGACAACACGTAGGGCTGCCACCACGACGGGATGGACACCGACGTGACGCCGGCCCAATTCCGTGGATCGTTCGGGCGGCTCAGGTCGGTGAGCGGATTGGATTCACACGAGGTGCCCCCACCCGCGGCCCCGGTGGGTCCGCTGTTGCCCGCGCCGGCGACGATCACCGCGTCCTTATCCACCGCCGCGTAGCGGACGGCGGCACCGAGGGCGGCCTGGTCGACGGGCCGGTCGACGGGCATGCAGGTGGTCGAGCCGATGTCGATCACCCGGGCGCCGAGGTCGGCGGCGTGCACGATCGCCCGGGCGAGCGTGGACACCTCGGCCGACACCCGCGCCAGCATCGGATCGCCGCCCGGCGTGCGCGGCGAGAACTTGGCCGACGTCGTCCGCAGCGACACCACCCGCGCGGCGGGCGCCACGCCGGAGAAACCGTCGTCGGCCGAGGGCTGGCCGGCGATGATCCCGGCGACCAGCGTCCCGTGGCCGTCGCAGTCGGTCAGGCCGTCGGTCGTCTCGACGAAATCACCGCCCGCTTCGACGTTGGGCAGGCGTGGACCCGGCCGCACCCCGGTGTCGAGCACCGCCACCAGCTGCCCCTCGCCCCGCGAAAACTGCCATGCCGCAGGGAGATTCAGCACCGACTGACTGAGAGTGATGGCAGCCGGATCGCTGCCGGGTACCACTCCGGACGTGCTACAGGGTCCGCGCTGCTCCATCGGCTGCCCGGGCCCCGGCGCCCCGCTGGGCGGCGGGACACCGGGATCGACCGTCGGCGGGCTGATGGCCAACGCCGGCGGACTGGTCCACGTCGCGGCGGCGGGCAGCACCGCCAACGCCGCCGCGAAGCAGGCTGATGCCGGCCGAATCATCGATTGAGCACCCAGCTGAACAGACCGACCACGAACGCCATGACGGGGATCAGCGACGCGTCGAGTCCGGTGGCGACGAATCCCACCAGCCGGCGCACCGGCAGCGAATAGCTTTCCGGCGCAGCGATGCCCGGGTTGAGCGCCACCACGATCCACATCGACACCAGCGCCAGCAGCACCAGCGCGGCGCC
>NZ_LZLL01000065.1:0-826 GCF_001669335.1 Mycobacterium sp. 1245852.3
TCAAGCTGGAACCGCGGCCCGACCCCGAGCCCCGGCCGGAGTGGCGGGGGCCGTTGGCCTCGATCACTAAGACCTCCGACGAGCAGGGCAGCTGTTACCGGATCACCCTTCCGCACCCCGATGCGGCGAAGTTCGACGCGGCGTTGGCGTCGCATCGTGAGGCGCTGATCGCCGAGTGGAAACACGATCAGGCCATCGGCGCGGGTGATCAGCGGCCCCCGATGCCGGGCACGGTCGAGGCGTTCATGCGCCTGGTGCAGACCGGCTGGGATGTCGAGGCGGCGCGGCGCCCGCACGGGCAGCACACCACCGTGGTGGTGCACCTCGACGTGGAAAAACCCACCGCGGCGCTGCATCTGGGTCGACTGCTTACCGATGCCGACCGCCGCTATCTCACTTGTGATGCCACCGGTGAGGTCTGGTTCGAACGCCGCGGCGAGGTCATCGGTGCCGGGCGGGCCACGCGGGTGATCAACCGGCGGCTGCGCCGCGCGCTGGAGTATCGCGACCGCACCTGTGTGGTGCCGGGTTGTGGTGCCACCCGTGGTCTGCACGCCCATCACCTGCGGCACTGGGAAGACGGCGGCCCCACCGAGTTGGCCAACCTGGTGCTGGTCTGTCCTTACCATCACCGGTCACACCATCGGGGTGTCATCACCATCAGCGGGCCCGCACACGCACTCGTGGTCCGCGACGACGAAGGCCAAGTGCTCAGCGCGGGATCGCTGGCGCGCCCACCCACCGGGCCCCCACCTGCGGTGGCGCCGTGTCCGGGACCGATCGGCGAACGCGCCGACTGGTGGTGGTACACACCCTTCCAACCCCA
>NZ_LZLL01000066.1:0-24928 GCF_001669335.1 Mycobacterium sp. 1245852.3
CGGCGCCGAGGCCGCCCTGGAATTCGGCGCCACCTTCGACGGGATCCGGCCCCCGGCCGTCCGTGTGCCCGGCGCTGCCCTCGAGAAGGCCCTGACCGAACTGGACCCGCGGGTGGCCGACGCCCTGCGGGTGATGATCGAGCGCACCCGCGCGGTGCACGCCGACCAGCGCCGCACCGACGTGACGACCACTTTGGGCCCGGGCGCGACGGTCACCGAGCGGTGGGTTCCCGTCGACCGGGTGGGTCTCTACGTGCCCGGGGGCAACGCCGTCTACCCGTCCAGCGTGGTGATGAACGTCGTGCCGGCCCAGGCCGCCGGGGTCGCCTCGCTGGTGGTGGCCAGCCCGCCGCAGGCCCAGTTCGACGGTCTGCCGCACCCGACGATCCTCGCCGCCGCCCGGCTGCTGGAGGTCGACGAGGTGTGGGCCGTGGGCGGCGCGCAGGCGGTGGCGCTGCTGGCCTACGGCGGCACCGATCTCGACGGCGCCGAGTTGGCGCCCGTCGACATGATCACCGGGCCCGGCAACATCTACGTCACCGCCGCCAAGCGGCTGTGCCGGTCGCGCGTCGGCATCGACGCCGAGGCCGGCCCCACCGAGATCGCGATCCTGGCCGACCACACCGCCGACCCGGCGCACGTGGCGGCCGACCTGATCAGTCAGGCCGAGCACGACGAGATGGCGGGCAGCGTGCTGGTCACCCCCAGCGCGGAGCTGGCAGCGGCCACCGAGGCCGAGCTGGCCGCCCAGCTGCGCACGACCGTGCACCGCGACCGGGTGACGGCTGCACTCGGTGGCCGCCAGTCGGCCATCATCCTGGTCGACGACCTGGACGCCGGGGTCACCGTCGTCAATGCCTACGCCGCCGAACACCTGGAGATCCAGACCGTCGACGCGGCGGCCGTGGCGGGCCGAATCCGTTCGGCCGGCGCCATTTTCGTCGGCCCGTATGCGCCGGTGAGCCTCGGCGACTACTGCGCCGGATCCAACCACGTGCTGCCGACCGCCGGCAGCGCCCGGCATTCCAGCGGACTGTCCGTGCAGACCTTCCTGCGCGGCATCCACGTCGTCGACTACACCGAGGCGGCCCTGAAGGACGTGTCCGGACACGTGATCGCGCTGGCCGAGGCCGAAGACCTGCCGTCACACGGCGAAGCGGTGCGGCGGAGGTTCGAGCGATGAGCATCGAGAAGCCCACGCGCCAACCGACACTGGACGACCTGCCGCTGCGCGAGGACCTGCTCGGCAAATCACCCTACGGCGCACCGCAATTGGATGTCCCGGTGCGGTTGAACACCAACGAGAACCCGCACCCGCCCAGCACGGCGCTCGTCGACGACGTGGTGCGCTCGGTGGGACAGGCCGCCGCCGATCTGCACCGCTATCCCGATCGCGACGCGGTGGCCCTACGCAGCGACCTGGCCGCCTACCTGAGCGCCCAGACCGGTGTCGCGCTAGGTGCGGAAAACCTTTGGGCGGCAAACGGTTCCAACGAGATTTTGCAGCAGCTGCTGCAGGCGTTCGGCGGCCCCGGGCGCAGTGCCATCGGATTCGTCCCGTCCTACTCGATGCACCCGATCATCTCTGACGGCACCCGCACCGAATGGCTGCATGCCGCCCGCGCCGACGACTTCAGCCTGGACGTGGATACCGCCGTGGCCGCGATCATCGACCGCCGGCCCGACGTGGTGTTCGTCGCCAGCCCGAATAACCCGTCCGGACAGAGCGTTTCGCTGCCGGACCTGCGGCGGCTGCTCGACGTGGTGCCCGGCATCCTGATCGTCGACGAGGCCTACGGCGAATTCTCCTCGCAACCCAGCGCGGTCGCGCTGGTGGCGGAGTATCCGACCAAGCTCATCGTCTCGCGCACCATGAGCAAGGCGTTCGCGTTCGCCGGCGGCCGGCTGGGCTACCTGATCGCCACCCCGGCGGTGATCGACGCGATGCTGCTGGTGCGGCTGCCGTATCACCTGTCGGTGCTCACCCAGGCCGCCGCGCGGGCCGCCCTGCGGCACGCCGACGACACGCTGGGCAGCGTGGCGACCCTGATCGCCGAACGCGAACGCGTCTCGACGGCCTTGACCGGCATGGGCTTTCGGGTGATCCCGAGCGACGCCAACTTCGTGCTGTTCGGCGAATTCGCCGACGCGCCGGCCACCTGGCAACGCTATCTGGACGCCGGAGTGCTGATCCGCGACGTCGGAATCCCCGGCTACCTGCGCGCCACCACCGGGCTGGCCGAGGAGAACGACGCCTTTTTGCAAGCCAGCGCCCAGATCGCCGCCACCGAACTGGCCCCAGCCACCTCAGTAGGAGCGATCGCAAGCGCGGCCAAGCCGCGTGCGGCGGGTCGCGACCATGTGTTAGGAGCCCCGTGAGCACCGAAACCCGCCGCGCCCGCATCGAGCGCCGCACCAAGGAATCCGACATCGTCGTCGAACTCGACCTCGACGGCACCGGCCGGGTCGACATCGACACCGGTGTGCCGTTCTACGACCACATGCTGACGGCCCTGGGCAGTCACGCCAGCTTCGACCTGACCGTGCGCACCAAGGGCGACGTCGAGATCGAGGGGCACCACACCATCGAGGACACCGCGATCGCACTCGGCCAGGCGCTCGCCAAGGCCCTGGGTGACAAACGGGGCATCCGCCGGTTCGGTGACGCCTTCATCCCGATGGACGAGACGCTGGCCCACGCGGCGGTCGACGTGTCCGGCCGGCCCTACTGCGTGCACAGCGGGGAACCGGATCACTTGCAGCACACCACCATTGCCGGCAACTCGGTGCCCTATCACACCGTCATCAACCGGCACGTGTTCGAATCGCTGGCCATGAACGCGCGCATCGCGCTGCACGTGCGCGTGCTGTACGGGCGCGACCCGCACCACATCACCGAGGCACAGTACAAGGCGGTTGCCCGCGCGCTGCGCCAGGCGGTCGAGTCCGACCCCCGCGTCTCGGACGTGCCGTCCACCAAAGGGGTGCTGTGACGGCGCACAAGAAAGTCGTCGTCCTCGACTACGGCTCGGGCAACCTGCGGTCGGCTCAGCGCGCGCTCGAGCGGGTCGGCGCGTCGGTCGAGGTGACCGCCGACGCCGCCGCCGCGGCCGCCGCCGACGGGCTGGTGGTGCCCGGCGTCGGTGCGTACGAGGCCTGCATGACGGGACTGCGCGGCATCGGCGGCGACCGCATCATCGCCGACCGGGTGGCCGCCGGGCGCCCGGTACTGGGCGTCTGTGTTGGGATGCAGATCCTGTTCGCCCACGGCGTCGAATTCAGCGTGGAGACCGCGGGCTGCGGGCAGTGGCCGGGATACGTCACGCGACTGCAAGCTCCCGTCATCCCGCACATGGGCTGGAACGTCGTCGAATCCGGGCCCGGCACAGTGCTGTTCAAGGGACTCGACGCCGACACCCGGTTCTACTTCGTGCACTCCTATGCCGCCCAGCAGTGGGAAGGTTCGCCGGATGCGGTGCTGACGTGGGCCACCCACGAGGGCCCGTTTCTGGCCGCGGTCGAGGACGGGCCGCTGTCGGCCACCCAATTCCACCCGGAGAAGAGCGGGGACGCCGGCGCGGCCTTGTTGAGCAATTGGGTCCGGGGATTGTGACGGACCTCGCGCCGGCGCTTTGTGTCAAGCAACCGCCGCGGACGCACGTCACCCGTCGCGTGCCCGGCACACAGGAGGAAATGTGTTGATCTTGTTGCCCGCGGTCGACGTGGTCGACGGCCGCGCCGTGCGTCTGGTGCAGGGCAAGGCGGGCAGTGAAACCGAATACGGCTCGGCGCTGGACGCCGCGCTGACCTGGCAGCGCGACGGCGCCGAATGGATCCATCTGGTGGATCTGGACGCGGCGTTCGGGCGCGGTTCCAACCGCGAACTACTGGCCGAGGTGGTCGGCAAGCTCGACGTGCGGGTGGAGCTGTCCGGCGGCATCCGCGACGACGACTCGCTGGCCGCCGCCCTGGCCACCGGCTGCGCTCGGGTCAACCTGGGCACGGCGGCCCTGGAAAACCCGCAGTGGTGCGCCCGCGCGATCAGCGAGCACGGCGAGCGGGTGGCCGTGGGCCTGGACGTGCAGATCGTCGACGGCGCGCACCGGCTGCGCGGGCGGGGCTGGGAGACCGACGGCGGTGACCTGTGGGAAGTGCTGGAACGCCTTGACGGGCAAGGCTGTTCGCGGTTCGTGGTCACCGACGTGACCAAGGACGGCACCCTGGGCGGGCCCAATCTGGACCTGCTGGCGTCGGTCGCCGAGCGCACCGACGCCCCGGTGATCGCCTCCGGCGGCGTGTCCAGCCTCGACGACCTGCGCGCGATCGCCACCCTCACCGGCCGCGGTGTCGAGGGCGCCATCGTGGGCAAGGCCCTCTACGCCGGGCGGTTCACCTTGCCGCAGGCGCTGGCCGCGGTGGCGGAGTAGCGCCGCATGGACGTGCACACGTTGGTGGCCCAGGCGTCGGCGATCCTCGACGACGCGGCCGAGCCGTTTCTGTCCGGGCACCGCGCCGATTCCGCGGTCCGCAAGAAGGGCAACGACTTTGCCACCGACGTCGACCTCGCGATCGAGCGTCAGGTGGTCGCCGCGCTCGTCGAGGCCACCGGGATCGGGGTGCACGGCGAGGAGTTCGGCGGTTCGGCCGTCGACTCCCCGTGGGTGTGGGTGTTGGACCCCGTCGACGGCACCTTCAACTACGCGGCCGGATCGCCGATGGCCGGGATCTTGTTGGGCCTGCTGCACCACGGCGACCCGGTGGCCGGGCTGACCTGGCTGCCGTTCTTCGACCAGCGCTACACCGCGGTGACGGGCGGACCGTTGCGCAAGAACGGGGTGCCGCAGCCGCCGCTGACCTCCATCGACCTGGCCGACGCCCTGGTCGGCGCCGGGTCGTTCAGCGCGGACGCGCGGGGCCGGTTCCCGGGACGCTACCGGATCGCGTTGCTGGAGAACCTGAGTCGGGTCTCGTCGCGATTGCGCATGCACGGCTCCACCGGACTCGACCTCGCGTTCGTCGCCGACGGAATATTAGGCGCGGCAGTAAGTTTCGGCGGCCACGTGTGGGATCACGCCGCCGGGGTCGCGCTGGTGCGAGCCGCCGGCGGTGTCGTCACCGACCTGGCCGGGCAGCCGTGGACCCCCTCGTCGGATTCCGCGCTGGCGGCGGGCCCCGACGCCCACGCCGAGATCCTGGAAATCCTGCGCGCCACCGGCCGACCGGAAGATTACTGAGATGCCCCCGAGTCCCAAGGGCCTGGCGGTGCGGGTGATCCCGTGCCTGGACGTCGACGGCGGCCGCGTGGTCAAGGGCGTCAACTTCGAAAACCTCCGGGACGCGGGCGATCCCGTGGAGCTGGCGTCCGCCTATGACGCCGAAGGCGCCGACGAGCTCACCTTCCTCGACGTGACGGCGTCGTCGTCGGGACGGGCGACCATGCTCGACGTGGTGCGCCGCACTGCCGAGCAGGTTTTCATCCCGCTGACCGTCGGCGGCGGCGTGCGCACCGTGGCCGACGTCGACGTCCTGCTGCGTGCGGGCGCCGACAAGGTCTCCATCAACACCGCCGCGATCGCCCGGCCCGAGCTGCTGGCCGAGATGGCACGGCAGTTCGGTTCCCAGTGCATCGTGCTGTCCGTCGATGCCCGCACGGTGCCCCCGGGGGCCGTGCCGACGCCGTCGGGCTGGGAGGTCACCACCCACGGCGGGCGCCGGGGCACCGGTCTCGACGCGGTCGAATGGGCTTCGCGCGGAGCCGATTTGGGGGTGGGGGAGATCCTGCTGAACTCGATGGACGCCGACGGCACCAAAGCGGGGTTCGACCTGGAGATGCTGCAGGCGGTGCGTTCGGCGGTCACGGTCCCGGTGATCGCCAGCGGCGGCGCCGGGGCGGCCGAGCACTTCGCGCCGGCGGTCGCGGCCGGCGCCGACGCGGTGTTGGCCGCCAGCGTGTTCCACTTCCGGGAGCTGACCATCGGGCAGGTGAAGGCGGCGATGGCCGAGGCGGGAATCGCGGTAAGGATGGCCCGATGACGCTCGACCCGAAGATCGCGGCCCGGCTGAAGCGCAACGCCGACGGCCTGTTCGCCGCCGTCGTGCAGGAGCGCGGCAGCGGCGACGTGCTGATGGTCGCCTGGATGGACGACGCGGCGCTGGCCCGCACCCTGGAAACCCGTGAGGCGACCTATTATTCGCGGTCCCGCGGCCAGCAGTGGATCAAGGGGGCGACGTCCGGTCACACCCAGTACGTCCACTCGGTGCGGCTGGACTGCGACGGCGACACCGTGCTGCTGACGGTCGACCAGGCCGGTGGGGCGTGTCACACCGGTGACCACAGCTGCTTCGACGCCGACGAGCTGCTGCCCCCGCCGAGCTGACCCGACGGACCAGCCGGCACCGAGCCGTCCAGCATCCGGACGTGTCTAGGGTCACCTTGCGCGCGCATGGGGCCATGACATCGACAAGAATGGCAGTCAATGTCGAAATGGCTGTCCTGGAACATCGTTGTGCCGGTGCTTTCCGTCATCGTGCTGGCAGTGATCTGGGGCGAGAAACTGGGACCGGTTCTTGTCGGGGTGGCGGCGCTGTTTCTCATCGGTGCGGTGGTTGCCGCGGTGCACCACGCGGAGGTGGTCGCCCACCGGGTCGGCGAGCCCTTCGGGTCGCTGATACTCGCGGCCGCGGTCACCATCATCGAGGTGGCCCTCATCGTCACCCTGATGACATCCGGCGGCAACGAAGCCGCGACGCTGGCCAGGGACACCGCATTCGCCGCGCTGATGATCACCACCAACGGGATCGCCGGGTTATCGCTGCTGCTCGGCTCCCGACGCTATGGCGTGACCCTGTTCAACGCTGAAGGCGCTGGAGCCGCCCTGGCCTCGGTCACCACGGTGGCCACGTTGAGCCTGGTTTTGCCCGCCTTCACCACCGGGCGCCCGGGCAGGGAGTTCACCCCCAGCCAGCTCGGCTTCGCCGCGATCGCCACGCTCTTGGTGTACCTGCTGTTCGTGTTCACCCAGACCATGCGGCACCGCGATTTCTTTCTGCCGATCGCGCAGAGGGGCCAAAAGCGCGTGTTCGAGGACGAGAGTCACGCGGATCCACCCACCAGGCGGCAGGCGCTGAGCAGCCTGGTGCTGCTGCTCTGCGCGCTGGTGGCGGTGGTCGGCCTGGCCGAGGAGGAATCACCGGCCGTCGAACACGCGGTGGTGATGGCGGGCTTGCCGCAGTCGTTCGTGGGCGTGATCATCGCGGCGCTGGTGCTGCTGCCCGAGACGCTCGCGGCGGCTCGGTCGGCGCGAAAGGGCCGCATCCAGATCAGCCTGAACCTGGCGTACGGCTCGGCGATGGCCAGCATCGGGCTCACCATCCCGACGATCGCGCTGGCGTCGATCTGGCTCAAGGGGCCGCTGGTGCTCGGCCTCGGCGCCATCCAGCTGGTGTTGCTTGCCCTGACGGTCGTGATCAGCATGCTGACGGTGGTGCCCGGGCGGGCGACCCGCCTGCAGGGCGAGGTACATCTGGTGCTGCTGGCCGCCTACGTGTTCTTGGCGATCAACCCCTGACCGCTACGCGCGGCCCCGCAGCGTCGCCAGCGCCTTGTCGGCGTGGCCGTTCATGTTGAATTCGCTGGAGATCACCTCGAGCACCGTGCGGTCGGTGTCGATGACGAACGTCGTGCGCTTGACCGGCATCAGCTTGCCGAGCAGGCCGCGCTTGACGCCGAACTGGGTGGCGACGGCGCCGTCGGTGTCCGACAGCAGCGGGTAGTCGAACTTCTGCAGGTCGGCGAACTTGGCCTGCTTGGGCACGGCGTCGGCGCTGATGCCCACCCGGTTAGCGCCGACCGCGGCGAACTCGGCGGCCAGGTCGCGGAAGTGGCACGCTTCCTTGGTGCAGCCGGGCGTCATCGCGGCCGGGTAGAAGAACAGCACAACGGGCCCGCCGGAGAGCAGTTCGCTGAGCTTGCGCGGCGTCCCGGTCTGATCGGGCAGTTCGAAGTCCGCGACGGTGTCACCAGGTTTCATGGCGGACACGCTACGCCGGACGCTGTCCCGCTCGGGTTTCCACGCGTCTGGAAGGATGGATCGGTGCACGCCCACCCTGCCGCGACGACCTCACGAGAGGCTTTTCGCCAGCTGGCGGCCGAGCACCGTGTGGTCCCGGTGACCCGCAAGGTGCTGGCCGACAGCGAGACTCCGCTGTCGGCCTACCGCAAACTCGCCGCCGACCGCCCGGGCACCTTCCTGCTGGAGTCCGCCGAGCACGGCCGGTCCTGGTCGCGGTGGTCGTTCATCGGCGCGGGATCGCCGTCGGCGCTGACCGTGCGCGACGGTGAAGCCGTCTGGCTGGGCGTGGTGCCACGGGACGCGCCGACCGGGGGCGACCCGCTGCAGGCCCTGCGCACCACCCTGGAGGTGCTGGCCACCGGCCCGCTCGAGGGGCTGCCCCCGCTGTCGGGCGGCATGGTCGGGTTCTTCGCCTACGACATGGTGCGGCGCCTGGAACGGCTGCCCGAGCTGGCCGTCGACGACCTCAAGCTCCCCGACATGTTGCTGCTGCTGGCCACGGATGTGGCGGCGGTCGATCATCACGAGGGGACCATCACGCTGATCGCCAACGCCGTGAACTGGAACGGAACCCAGGACGGCTTCGACGAGGCCTACGACGACGCGATCGCCCGCCTGAACGTGATGACCGCGGCGCTGGGTCAGCCGTTGCCGTCGACGGTCGGCACGTTCGAGCGGCCCGAGCCGCGCTACCGCGCGCAGCGCAGCGTCGAGGAGTACGGCAAGATCGTCGACTACCTCGTCGAACAGATCGCCGCGGGCGAAGCTTTCCAGGTGGTGCCCTCGCAACGGTTCGAGATGGACACCCAGGTGGACCCGATCGACGTGTACCGGATGTTGCGGGTCACCAATCCGAGCCCCTACATGTATCTGCTGCATGTGCCGAATGACGCTGGCGGAACCGACTTTTCGATCGTCGGCTCCAGCCCGGAAGCGCTCGTCACCGTCTGCGAAGGCGTCGCGACCACCCACCCGATCGCGGGAACCAGATGGCGCGGCGACACCGACGAGGAGGATCACCTGCTGGAAAAGGAGCTGTTGGCCGACGAGAAGGAACGCGCCGAGCACCTGATGCTGGTCGATCTGGGCCGCAACGATCTGGGGCGGGTCTGCGCTCCGGGCACCGTGCGCGTCGAGGACTACAGCCACATCGAGCGCTACAGCCACGTCATGCACCTGGTGTCGACGGTGACCGGCACGCTCGACGAGGGCCGGACCGCGCTGGACGCGGTGACGGCCTGCTTCCCGGCCGGCACCCTGTCCGGCGCCCCGAAGGTCCGGGCCATGGAGCTGATCGAAGAGGTGGAGAAGACCCGCCGCGGCCTGTACGGCGGCGTGGTCGGCTACCTGGACTTCGCCGGCAACGCCGACTTCGCGATCGCCATCCGCACCGCCCTGATGCGCGACGGCACCGCGTACGTGCAATCCGGGGGCGGGGTGGTGGCGGACTCCAACGGCCCCTACGAGTACACCGAGGCGACGAACAAGGCCCGCGCGGTGCTCAGCGCGATCGCCGCCGCCGAGACGCTGACCGAGCCCGGGTCCGATGAGTGAGGCCGGCGCGGACACCGGTCGGCCGGCCGGCCGCTGGCTGATCCGGATCGCCCAGATCGTCCTGGTGGTCGCCGCGGGGGCGTTGTGGGTGGCCTCGCGGCTGCCGTGGGTCGTCATCCGCTCGTTCGACGGGCTGGGGCCGCCCAAACAGGTGACTTTGGCCGGCGGCGCCTGGTCGACGGCGCTGTTGCCGTTGGCGCTGCTGCTGCTGGCCGGGGCCGT
The DNA here is from genome assembly GCF_001669335.1 of Mycobacterium sp. 1245852.3. Lineage (NCBI taxonomy): Bacteria > Bacillati > Actinomycetota > Actinomycetes > Mycobacteriales > Mycobacteriaceae > Mycobacterium > Mycobacterium sp. 1245852.3. The sequence goes on from NZ_LZLL01000066.1 coordinate 9,849, forward strand.
TGCCGCCATCGCCGTGCGGGGGTGGCTGCTGCGCGCACTCGCGGGGCTGCTGGCTGTGGTCAGCCTGACGGTCGGCTACCTCGGGATCAGCCTGTGGGCGCTGCCCGACGTGGCGGTCCGCGGCGCCGAGCTGGCCCACGTGTCGGTGATGACGCTGGTCGGAAGCGAACGGCGGTACTGGGGCGCCGGCGTCACGGTGGCGGCCGCGGCGTGCACGCTGATCGCGGCCGTCCTGCTCATGCGATCCGCGTCGGACTCGCGATCCGCCCGCTCGAGCGCACGAAAGTACGCGACACCGGCGACGCGCCGGTCGATTGTGCAACGCGAAGAGGCCGACGGGGCGATGCTGGAGCAGCCGGAGACGCCGGGAATGTCGGAGCGGACGATCTGGGACGCGCTTGACGAGGGGCGCGACCCGACCGATCGGGCGGGTGGGTCTGACACCGAGGGTCGGTGACGGGCCGCAAGCCGCGGGCCGCTACCCTTCATTCACGTCGTCGCGATCGGCTGGGGACACCAAAGTGGCCGTGGGATGACAGCGGACGAACAGGGCGAAGGGAAACGACAGGCATGAGTCCGGCAACCGTGCTTGACTCCATCCTCGAGGGAGTCCGGGCCGACGTTGCCGCGCGGGAAGCGCTCATCAGCCTGTCCGAGATCAAAGCCGCCGCGGCGGCCGCGCCGCCGCCACGCGATGTGATGGCCGCCCTGCGCGAGCCGGGAATCGGCGTCATCGCCGAAGTCAAGCGCGCCAGCCCGTCGGCGGGCTCCCTGGCGACCATTGCCGATCCGGCCAAGCTGGCCCGCGCCTACGAAGACGGTGGCGCCCGCATCATCAGCGTCTTGACCGAGGAGCGACGTTTTCACGGCTCGCTCGACGACCTCGACGCGGTGCGCGCGGCGGTCTCGATCCCGATTCTGCGCAAAGACTTTGTCGTGCAGCCCTATCAGATTCACGAAGCGCGTGCGCACGGCGCCGACATGCTGCTGCTCATCGTCGCCGCGCTGGAGCAGTCGGCGCTGGTGTCGATGCTGGATCGCACCGAATCGCTGGGCATGACGGCGCTCGTCGAGGTGCACACCGAAGAAGAAGCCGACCGGGCGCTCAAGGCCGGCGCCAAGGTAATCGGCGTCAACGCCCGCGACCTGGCGACGCTGGAGGTGGACCGGGATTGCTTCGCGCGCATCGCACCCGGGCTGCCCAGCAACGTGATCAGGATTGCCGAATCCGGTGTGCGCGGTACCGCAGACCTGCTGGCGTATGCGGGTGCGGGTGCCGACGCCGTGTTGGTCGGCGAAGGTCTGGTCAAAAGCGGTGACCCGCGCGCCGCGGTTGCCGACCTGGTCACCGCGGGCACCCATCCGTCCTGTCCGAAACCGGCTCGCTAGTCGCTTCGTCACTGAAGAGCCCCTGCGCTGATACGTTGAACGCCATGAGCCATCCCCGCGTAGAGCATTGGTGATGGTGGACCTGTCCCGCCCGGACCTTCCGCATCCGAGCGCAGCCATCGCCGAACCCACCCGCCACGAACCGGATGCGGGTGGCCATTTCGGCGTCTACGGCGGCCGCTATGTCGCCGAGGCGTTGATGGCCGTGATCGAAGAGGTCACCGCCGCCTACGAGAAGGAACGGGTCAACCAGGATTTCCTGGACACGCTCGATTACCTGCAGGCGCATTACGCCGGCCGGCCCTCACCGCTGTACGAGGCGCCGCGGCTGTCCGAACAGGCCGGCGCACGGATCTTCCTCAAGCGAGAAGACCTGAACCACACCGGTTCTCACAAGATCAACAACGTGCTCGGTCAGGCGTTGCTGGCGCAGCGCATGGGCAAGAAGCGGGTGATCGCCGAGACCGGGGCCGGGCAGCACGGCGTCGCCACCGCCACCGCGTGTGCCTTGCTGGGCCTGGAATGCGTGATCTACATGGGTGCGGTGGACACCGAGCGCCAGGCGCTCAACGTCGCACGGATGCGCTTGCTGGGAGCGACGGTCGTCGCGGTCGCCAGCGGCTCGAAAACGCTCAAGGACGCCATCAATGAGGCGTTTCGGGATTGGGTTACCAATGCCGACAACACCTTCTACTGCTTCGGCACCGCGGCCGGCCCGCATCCCTTCCCCGCCATGGTGCGCGACTTTCAGCGGATCATCGGCCTCGAGGCGCGCGCCCAGATCCAGGCCCAGGCCGGACGCTTGCCCGACGCCGTGGTGGCCTGTATCGGCGGTGGATCCAACGCCATCGGCATCTTCCACCCTTTCATCGACGATCCGGGCGTGCGGCTGGTCGGTTTCGAGGCGGCCGGCGACGGTGTCGAAACCGGAAGGCACGCCGCGACCTTCAGCGGCGGCTCGCCCGGCGCGTTTCAGGGATCGTTCTCGTATCTGCTGCAGGACTCCGACGGGCAGACCATCGAATCCCATTCCATCTCAGCGGGTCTCGATTATCCGGGTGTGGGTCCCGAACACGCGTACCTGCGCGAGATCGGGCGCGCCGAGTACCGTCCGATCACCGACTCGGAGGCGATGGATGCGTTCCGCGTGCTGTGCCGCACGGAAGGGATCATCCCGGCGATCGAATCGGCGCACGCCGTCGCCGGCGCGCTGAAATTGGGACCCGAATTGGGGCAGGGGGCGATCATCGTGGTGAACCTGTCCGGGCGCGGTGACAAGGACGTCGAGACGGCCGCGAAGTGGTTCGGGCTGTTGGGGTCCAGCGATCGATGATCGTCAAGCAGAGCGAAGCGAGCAGACTTCAGTCGATCTTCGACGGCTGCCGCAACGACAATCGGGCGGCGCTGATCGGTTATCTGCCCACCGGTTATCCCGACGTGCCGACGTCCGTGAACGCAATGACCGCACTGGTCGAATCGGGTTGCGACATCATCGAAGTCGGGGTGCCCTATTCCGATCCCGGCATGGACGGCCCCACCATCGCGAAGGCGACGGAGGCCGCGCTGCACGCCGGCGTGCGCGTGCGCGACACCCTTGCCGCGGTCGAGGCGATCAGCGCCGCCGGTGGGCATGCGGTGGTGATGACCTACTGGAACCCCGTGTTGCGCTACGGCGTTGACGCGTTCGCCCGGGATCTGGCAGCGGCCGGAGGGTACGGCCTGATCACCCCCGATCTCATCCCCGACGAAGCCGCGCAGTGGCTGGCGGCATCCGAGGGGCACGGCCTGGACCGGATCTTCCTGGTGGCGCCGTCCTCGACGCCGCAGCGGTTGGCGATGACGGTCGAGGCGTCGCGCGGATTCGTCTATGCCGCTTCGACGATGGGCGTGACGGGGGCGCGTGACGTCGTGTCCAACGCCGCCCCCGAGTTGGTGGGCAGGGTCAAAGAGATATCGGACATACCCGTCGGTGTCGGCCTGGGGGTCCGGTCGGGAGAGCAAGCCGCCCAGATCGGCAGCTACGCCGACGGTGTCATCGTGGGGTCGGCGCTGGTGACGGCGTTGGGGGACGGGGGATTGACTGCATTGCGCACGCTGACTGAGGAACTCGCGGCCGGTGTCCGTCGGGGGGCGTCCGCCTCGTGACAAAGCTGCTGGCCTACTTCCCGAGCCCGCCGCAGGGTGTCTGGCACCTGGGGCCGTTGCCCATCCGGGCCTACGCGCTGTTCATCATCGCCGGCATCGTGGCGGCGCTACTGATCGGTGATCGGCGCTGGGAGGCGCGCGGTGGCGAGCGCGGCGTGATCTACGACATCGCGCTGTGGACGGTGCCATTCGGCTTGATCGGTGGTCGGCTCTACCACCTGGCCACCGACTGGCGAACCTATTGGGGCCCCGGCGGCGCGGGACTCGGGGCGGCCGTGCGGATCTGGGACGGCGGCCTGGGCATCTGGGGCGCGGTGGCGCTGGGCGGCGTCGGCGCCTGGATCGGCTGCCGCCGGCGCGGGATTCCGCTTCCGGCCTTCGCCGACGCGCTGGCTCCGGGAATCATTCTGGCGCAGGCGATCGGCCGGCTCGGTAATTACTTCAACCAGGAGCTCTACGGCCGCGAAACGACGCTGCCCTGGGGTCTGGAGGTGTTCTACCGCCGCGACCCCACCGGGTACATCGACCCGCATTCGCTGGACGGCATCTCGACGGGCCAGATCGCTTTCGTGGTGCAGCCGACGTTCCTCTACGAACTACTCTGGAACCTGCTCATTTTCGTGGTCCTGATCTATGCCGACCGGCGCTTCACGCTGGGCCACGGCCGGTTGTTCGCGCTATATGTGGCGGGCTATTGCGTCGGGCGGTTCTGCGTCGAGCTGCTGCGCGACGACACCGCCACCCACATCGCGGGCATCCGGATCAACTCGTTCACATCGACTTTCGTGTTCATCGGTGCCGTGGTGTATCTGATGGCGGCGCCCAAGGGGCGCGAAGATCCCGAGAGCCTGCGCGGCAACGAATACCTCGAGGAGGAAGAGGCGCAGGCCGAGTCGGACGCCGAGCCCGCGACGGTGGCGGCGACGACGGCTGCCGCCGGTGCCGGCGCCGTTGCCGCGGCCGATGCGCCGGCAGGCCGCGAAGAGGCGGCGGACTCCGACGAGATCCCCGCCGCCGAGCCGGAAGTCGAAGAACCGGTGGCGGACTCGGCGGAGGCCGTCACCGAGCAGCAACCCGCCGAGGGCCAGGCCGAAGAGCCCGAGCCCGAGGAGGAATCCGAGCCCGAGGAGGAATCCGAGGAACCGGAGGTTGAGGCGGCGGCTGACGAGACCGTGGCCGCGGATTCCGGTGCGGAGGAAGCCGACGCGGCCGAGCTCGAGGCAGCGGAGCTCGAGGCCGACGACGAGGAACCGGAAGAGCTCGAAGCCGAGGAACCCGAAGCGAAAGCCGAAGAGCCCGAAGCTGAAGAGGCCGAGGTCGAAGAGCCCGAAGGCGAAGCCGAGGAGCCCGAGCCCGAAGAGCCGGAATCCGGAGAGCCGGAAGCCGAAGAACCCGAGCCCGAAGAGCCGGAATCCGAAGAGCCGGAAGCCGAAGAACCGGAAGCCGAGAAGCCACAGCCCGAACCCGCCACCGAAACGGCCCCGGCTCAACCGGAAGCGCGGCGGCGCTGGGGCTCGCGACTGCGCAACCGCCTGGGCCGCTGACCGCCGAGTGCCGCCCCGTTTCATCGGCCCGGGCGCACCGGATCTGGCATCCTGAAAAGCGTGACCACCGCAGGGTCAGCTGCTCGATGACCCAACCCCACTCGCCCGCGCACGCCCCGGGACACTCCCATCCGGATGGGATGGGGCGTCATCGCCTCGCCATCTCGGCCGGAACCGGCCTGGCGCTGGGCGGCGCGCTCACCTATGTCGCCCTGGCCGACCCGCACAGCCCCGGTTCGATCTACCCGCCGTGCCCGTTCAGGATGCTCACCGGCTGGAACTGCCCGTTTTGCGGTGGGCTGCGGATGACGTATGACCTATTGCACGGTGACCTGCTGGCCGCCGTCCACGACAACGTCTTCCTGCTGGTAGGAATCCCGCTGCTGGCAGTGTGGGCGCTGGTCCGCCGCGCCCGCGGCAGGGCTTTGCCGTCGCGCGCGGCGTTGCTGGCGGTCGTGGCCGCGACGATCGCGTGGACGGCGCTGCGTAACCTGCCCGCCTTCCCGCTGTTTCCCACCGTTCTTGGTGGGTAAGAGCACACTGCCCGGCGTCGGCCATCTGCGGGCCGTGGGGGTTGCACACGACTATGCTGGGTCGGCGTGAGTAGACGCGGAAAGATCGTCTGCACCCTTGGCCCTGCGACCAATTCGGATGAGTCGATCCAGGCCCTGGTTGAAGCCGGAATGGACGTTGCCCGGCTGAACTTCAGCCACGGCGACTACTCGGATCACAAGGCCGCTTACGAGCGCGTCCGTTCGGCTTCCGACGCCACCGGCCGCGCCGTCGGCGTACTCGCCGACTTGCAGGGCCCCAAGATCCGGTTGGGGCGTTTCGCCACCGGTCCCACCTACTGGGCCGACGGCGAAACCGTCCGGATCACCGTGGCGGACTGCGAGGGCGACCACGACCGGGTGTCGACCACCTACAAGAAGCTGGCCACCGACGCCGCCGTCGGCGACCGGATTCTGGTCGACGACGGCAAGGTCGGCCTGGTGATCGAAGGCATTGAGGGCGACGACGTCATCTGCACCGTCGTCGAGGGCGGGCCGGTCAGCAACAATAAGGGCATTTCGCTACCCGGCATGAACGTGTCCGCACCGGCCTTGTCGGAGAAGGACATCGAGGACCTCACCTTCGCGCTGGAACTCGGCGTCGACCTGGTCGCGCTCTCCTTCGTGCGTTCGCCATCCGACGTCGAGTTGGTGCACGAGGTGATGGACCGGGTGGGCCGGCGGGTGCCGGTGATCGCGAAGCTGGAGAAGCCGGAGGCCGTCGACAACCTGGAAGCCATCGTGCTGGCCTTCGACGCCATCATGGTGGCCCGCGGCGACCTCGGTGTCGAGCTGCCCCTGGAAGAGGTTCCGCTGGTGCAGAAGCGGGCCATCCAGATGGCCCGGGAGAACGCGAAACCCGTCATCGTCGCGACCCAGATGCTGGATTCGATGATCGAGAGCTCACGGCCCACTCGCGCCGAGGCCTCCGACGTCGCCAACGCCGTCCTCGACGGCGCCGACGCGGTGATGCTGTCCGGGGAAACCTCGGTGGGCAAGTACCCGATGGCGGCCGTGCGGACCATGGCGCGCATCATCTGCGCCGTCGAGGACAATTCGACGGCCGCCCCGCCGTTGACGCACGTGCCCCGCACCAAACGCGGGGTGATCTCGTATGCGGCCCGCGACATCGGCGAGCGGCTGGACGCCAAGGCGCTCGTCGCGTTCACCCAGTCCGGCGACACGGTCAAGCGCCTCGCGCGCCTGCACACCCCGCTGCCGCTGCTGGCCTTCACCGCGTGGCCCGAGGTGCGCAGCCAACTCGCCATGACCTGGGGCACCGAGACGTTCATCGTCCCGATGATGACCTCGACCGACGGCATGATCCGCCAGGTCGACAAGTCGCTGCTGGAACTAGGTCGCTACAAGCGTGGCGACCTGGTGGTCATCGTCGCCGGTGCGCCACCTGGCACAGTAGGGTCAACCAACCTCATCCATGTGCACCGGATCGGGGAGGACGACGTCTAGCGCGAGGAGAGCGTGTGCCGGCCGGCTGTGAGCCCCAGGAGCCGTACGCGGCGGAACAAGCCGCAATACCGACCCATTCGGACTTCACCGAACTGCTGGCGACACTCGACCTCGAGCGCGTCGAGGACGACCTGTTCATCGGCTCGCATCCGAGCAAGAACCCCATGCGAACATTCGGTGGTCAGCTCATGTCGCAGTCGTTCGTCGCGAGCAGCCGCAGCCTGGTTCGTGACGACCTGCCGCCGAGCGCGCTGTCGGTGCACTTCATCAACGGGGGCGACACCGCCAAGGACATCGAATTCCGCGTGACCAGGCTGCGCGACGAGCGCCGCTTCGCCAACCGGCGCGTCGATGCGGTGCAGGACGGCACGCTGTTGAGCTCGGCGCTGATCTCCTACATGGCCGGGGGCCGCGGCCTCGAACACGGCGTCGAGCCGCCGGAGGTGGCCGAACCGCACACGCAGCCCACCATCGGCGAACTGTTGCGCGGTTACGAGGAGACCGTTCCGCACTTCGTCAACGCCCTGCAGCCCATCGAATGGCGGTACACCAACGACCCCGCCTGGGTGATGCGCACGAAGGGCGAGCGGCTGCCGCACAATCGGGTCTGGGTGAAGGCGTTGGGAGAGATTCCCGACGACCCCGTATTGCACACGGCAACAATGGTGTATTCGTCGGACACCACCGTTTTGGACTCGGTTATCACCACGCACGGTCTTTCCTGGGGATTCGACCGCATATTCGCCGCGTCGGCCAATCATTCCATTTGGTTTCATCGGCAGGTCGACTTCAACGACTGGGTGTTGTACTCCACATCGTCACCGGTCGCGGCCGATTCGCGCGGGCTGGGCACCGGGCACTTCTTCGACCGGTCCGGCCTGCCGCTGGCCACGGTGGTGCAAGAAGGCGTGCTGAAATACTTCCCTTCTTCCCGTCGTTAAAACGTGACCCGATAGCCGCGAAATCTCCGCGCTAATTCCGCCTTGTAATGGCCGTGATGCGGCGTAGCTTTAACGTAGCCGGGTATTCGGTGCAGAGGCGGCAACCAAGCCGCCCAGCTGTTGTCAGCGCATCGGGAGGTGGGTGTGAACGGGCCGGTGGTGGGCGTCACGGTAGCGAGGCCCCGCGCGCGCGAACGCGTTGTCGTTTCGGTCGATTCACTCGCGGCCCGCTTGCTCGGCGCTCTGGCGCTGTTCGGCGCGGCGTGCTGGCTCATCGAGATCCTCGCCCGCCACCACAGCCAACCCAGTTGGCAGTACACCGACCGGTTGGCGTGGTCGTTGACGGTGCTGGTGGCGGTGGCCTGGATGGCCCGCGGCATCTTTTTGGGCCGGCCCGTGACCACGATGCACGCGGCCGCCGCGGCCTTCTTCGTGCTGGCGGGACTGGGTTTGCATGTGTTGTCCTTCGATCTGCTCGGCGACGTGGTGATCGCCAGCTCGGGCATGGTGTTGATGTGGCCGACGACCTCCCATCCGCGGCCGGGTGACCTGCCGCGGTTGTGGAAGTTGATCGACGCGACCGCCGGCGATGCGTTGGCGCCGTTCACCATGCAGACCGGCAAGAGCTACCACTTCACCGCCGACGGGACCGCGGCGCTGGCCTACCGGACGCGGCTGGGGATCGCCGTGGTCGGCGGTGACCCGATCGGTGACGAGGCGCACTTCGGTGAACTGGTGGCCGATTTCGCCGCTTTCTGCCACGCCCATGGTTGGCGCATCGCCGTGGTGGGCTGCAGCGAACGGCGGCTCGGCCTGTGGAGCGATTCGGCGGTGCTGGGACAAACGTTGCGGCCCATCCCGATTGGGCGCGATGTGGTCGTCGACGTGGCCGGCTTCGACATGGTGGGCCGCAAGTTCCGCAACCTACGTCAGGCGGTGCAGCGCACCCACAACTGCGGCGTCACAACCGAAATCGTGTCGGAGCAGGAACTCGATGAGGAGCTGCTGGCCGAGCTGACCGAGGTGGTGCGGGAGTCGTCCAAGGGCGCCCACGCCGATCGCGGATTCCACATGAACCTCGACGGCGTGCTCGAAGGCCGGTTCCCCGGCATCCGCCTGATCATCGCCAGGGACAAGACGGGCAAGGTGCAGGCGTTCCACCGGTACGCCACCGCCGGCGGCGGCAGCGACATCACCCTCGACGTGCCATGGCGCCGGCGCGGCGCTCCGAACGGGCTCGACGAGCGGCTCAGCGTCGACATGATCATGGCCGGCAAAGAGGCTGGGGCACAGCGGGTCTCGCTCGCCTTCGCGGCCTTCCCAGAGATTTTCGACGCTACGAACCGGGGCTGGACCCAGGGCCTGCTCTACCGGTTGACCCACGTGCTCGACCCGCTGATCGCCCTCGAGTCGCTGTACCGGTACGTGCGCAAGTGGCATGCCCTCGACGCCCGGCGGTATGCGGTGATCTCCGTGACGCAGATCGTTCCGCTATTGTTCGTGCTCCTGTCGCTGGAGTTCATGCCGCGCCGGCGACACCTCTGAGTGCCTGCGCCGCAACTGTGATGTCGGAAAACGGCTAGCGCTGCGTCGTCCCGGACGGTTGGGTGGGGACCGCACAAGAAGTCAGCTGCGAATTCGTCCGGGAGTTTGTCGACACCATGACAGACAGCGTGAATCTTCGCGATGAAGCCATGCGCGCGTTCATCTCTAGCCTGTCCGGATTGCAGGCATCTGCGCCGACCTGGTGCTCCGGCTGGAGCGCCCACGAACTCACCGCCCATGTCACCGCCGCCGCGGCGGAACGTGCCGACCTCATCGAAGAATATCTGGCGGGCCGACCGACAAGGGCGACGCGCTCGTGGGAGGTGCGCGAGCCGCCGTTTCGGGCGTTGCCCGACCCTGTTCTCCGAAAACAATTGGTGGAACACGCCGCTCGTTTCGAGTCGGCGCTCGCCGCCCTCGACGCGGGGGACACCATCATGTACACGGGCTGGGAGATGACCGCACAGCGGTTAGAGATGCACAGCCATAGCGAAGCGGTGCTGCACCGGTGGGATCTCGTGGGCGACGACGACCTCAGCGTCCGACTGCTCTCGGATCCGGCCATGATCACCCACGCGCTCGCGGCATTCAACGCGCTGCCGGCCCTGGTGGAAGCTTGTCGCTGGCGCGACGCCGGCGCGATAACCCGGCCGGTGACGCTACGAAACGGCCATCGGCCCGGCGTCGTTGTGGTACCGGGAAACGGAGTGTCGGCAACGCCGGCCGAGGCCGGCATTGTGATAGAACTCGCGCCGCACGAGTTACCGCTGGTCTTGTGGGGACGCTGCCCGCCCAGGTTGCGCGACCCGAGCGTCAACGCGGAGACACTCGACGACGTCTTGCGGCGCCTGCTGAACGACGGGTAGTTCGGGGCAGTCAATGTCCTCGGGCAGGTGGTGCGTCGCCACCACCACCGTCCGCCGCGGCGACATCAGCCGCGAATCGGGGGCCAACAGGTCGCGCAGTATCCGTTCGGCGTCGGTGACGTCAAGGTGTTCGGTCGGCTCGTCGAGCAGCACGATCCGCGCGGGGGAGATCACCGCGCGGGCCAGCAACAGCCTCCTGCGCTGGCCGGCCGAAAGGGCCTGCGCGCCGCCGGTGAGCACCGTGGACAGGCCATCGGGCAGGGCGGCGAGCCAGGGGCCGAGGCCCACGACGTCCAGTGCTGCCGTCAGTTCGTCGTCGGGGCAGTCCCCGCGCACGACCAACAGGTTGTCGCGGACGGTGGTGGCGAAGATGTGCGCGTCCTCGGCGAAAAACCCGACGGCGCTGCGCAAGTCGACCTCATCGAATTCGGTCAGGGCGGTGCCGTCCAGCGTGACCCGCCCGTCCAGCGGCGGCAACAAACCGGCCAGGGTCATCAGCAGGGTCGTCTTCCCGGAACCGCTGGCGCCGGTGACAGCCAGCCTCGCACCCGGCGGCAGGTCGATCGCTGCCCGGGTGGACCGCGCCGCGCCGTCGTGGCCGGAACGCACGTCGGCCGTCAGCCGTCCGGCGCCGACCGGTGTGGGTGCGCTCCCCGTGGGGTTTTCGGGGCGCGACGGGGTCAGATCGAGCAGGCGGCGCGCGGCGATCCGGGACCGCGTCAACTGGATCGCGGCGGCGGGCAACGGCGTCATCGCCTCGAAGGCCGACAGCGGCAGCAGCATCAACACCGCCAGGGTGGTCGGCGCGACCGCGTGCGCCAACCCGATCCCGCACACCACCGCGCCCAGCACGCTGGCCCCGATCGCCGCGGTGGGCATCGCCTCGGCGATGGCGGCCGGTTTGGCGGCGACGTCCAGGGCATCGCTCCACGCGCGTTGCCGGCGTTGCGAGTCGGCGATGACCCCGGGAAGCAGGCCGGCGACCCGGAGCTCCGGGGCATGCTCGAGGGCCAGCATCGCCGACGTGTCGCGGTCGGAATGATGCTGGCGCGCAACGTCTTCCTGCGTCACGGCGGCCCGACCCGCGAGGCGGGGAGCGACGAACCCGGCGATCAGCAGGCAGACCGCCAGCACGACTGCCGCCGCGGGCGAAATGGCGGCAACGACCGCCGTCGCCGCCAGGGCCAGCACCGCCGCGACGCCGATCGGTACCAGGGCGCGCACCACGACGTTGGCCAGTTCGTCGACGTCGGTCCCGACGCGGGCGACCAGTTCACCGCTGTGCAGCCGGACGGCGGCCGCCGCGGGCCCGCGCGCCAGCCGCCGGTAGATCTGTACCCGCGCGGCGCCGGCCGCGCGCAGAGCCGTGTCGTGGGTGGCCAATCGTTCGCAGTAGTGCAGCACGCCCCGGGAGATCGCGAACATGCGGACCGCGACCGCCGCGACCGACAGGTCCAGCACGGGCGGCATCTGCCAGGCGCGGGTGATCAGCCACGCCGAGACACCGGCCAGCGCCAGCGCGCTGCCCAGCGAGAGCACCCCGAGCGCGATGGCCGCCAGGACGCGGGGCCACCGCGGGCGCAGCAGTGTCACAGCGTGCACCAGCGGATCACGCCGGGGCATGACGCAGCCCCCCCTCGGCGACCACCTCGACGATCCGGTCACCGATGGCCAGCACCGGCGCGCGGTGGCCGACGACGATCACGGTCGCACCGGCCCGGGCCCGTTCGGCGATGGCCCGCAAGACGCGTTGCTCGGTGGGTGCGTCCAGGTGTGCGGTCGGCTCGTCGAGCAACAGCACGGCGGCCGCCGAGCCGAGCGCTCGGGCCAGGCCCAGCCGCTGGCGTTGCCCCAGCGACAGCCCGACACCGCCGCGTCCGAGCACGGTGCTGCCCCCATCGGGCAGCTCGGCGAGCACGGCGTCGAATCCGGAATCGGCGCAGGCCTTTTCGACGTCGTCGAGTCGTCCGAGCAGCGCCAGGTTGTCGTCGACGGTGCCCGGGACCAGCACCGGGCGTTGCGGCAGCCAGGACAGTTGCGCCCACCAGCCGGCCGGCTCCAGCTCGGCGACGTCGACGCCGTCCACGATGATCCGGCCCGACGAGGGCATGCCGATGCCGGCGATCGCCTGCAGCGCGGTGCTCTTGCCGGCGCCGTTACGCCCGGTGAGCACCGTCACCGAGCCGGGCTCGATGACCGCGTTCAGGTCGCGCGGCGCCCGGCCGTCGCGGCCGTCCACGCTCAGATGTTCGAGGCGAATCCGCGCGCCGCGCGCAGCGACCGTCCGGGTGCGGGCCGGCGCCGACGTCGGGCCGCCGATGAGGTCGAACGCCGCACCGGCGGCGGCCGTGCCGTCTTGTGCGGCATGGAATTCCACGCCGACGCGGCGCAACGGCCAGTACACGTCGGGCGCGAGCAACAGCACCGTCAGGCCGGTGGTCAGGGTCATCTCGCCGAACACCAGACGTAGGCCGATCCCGACCGCGATCAACGCCACCCCAAGCGTGGCCAGCAGCTCAAGCACCAGGGCCGACAGGAATGCGATCCGCAAGGTGGCCATGGCCGAGCGGCGGTGCGCGGCGGCCAGTTCGGCGATCCGGTGTTCCGGGCCCGAGCTGCGGCCCAGCGCCCGCAGGGTCGGGATGCCCGCGATCAGATCCAGCAATCGGGCCTGCAGCGTGGTCATCGCGGTCAGCGCGGCCGCGGACCGCTCGGCGGTTGCCAGCCCGATCAGCACCATGAAGATCGGTATCAGGGGCAGCGTGATCGCCACGACGGCCGCCGATTTCAGGTCGTAGGCCGCGATCACGGCCACCGTGGCGGGGGTCAGGATGGCGGCGAGCAGCAATGTCGGCAGGTAACCGGTGAAGTAGGGGCGCAGACCGTCGAGGCCGAGGGTGACCACGACGGCGGCGGCGTCGCGTTGCGCCGCGAGGTCACGGGGTTGCCGGTCGGTGACCGCGGTGAGCACCTGACCGGACAGGTCGGCGATGACGGCGCTGGCTCCGCGTTGCCCCAGGCGGGCCTGCAGCCAGTGCGTCACCGCACGGATTATCCACAGCGCCAACAGGATTGACAGCGGGCCGAGCCACCCATGCAGGCTCCGGGCGGAGGTGTCGCCGACGACGCGCGCGACGATGCCCGCCAGCACGATCGCCGAGCCGATCGCGCAGCCGGAGATCAGCACACCGCAGCCCACCACGGCGAGCAGGTAACGGCGCAACGCCGCCGAGGCCCGCCACAGTCTCGGATCGAGCGGTGCCCGGTTGGTGCGGTCGCTACTGTTCAGGTCGCGCGCCTTGCCAGGCCGATGGGCGCCGGTATCCGGTCAGCCGAGATGCGTTGCCGGAAAATCCAATACGACCACGCCTGGTACACCACCGTCAGCGGGGCCATCAGGGCCGTCACCCACGTCATGACCTTGAGGGTGTAATGCGTGGAGGAGGCGTTGTAGATGGTCAGGCTCCACTGCTTGTCCAGCGTCGAGGGCACCAGGTTCGGATACAACGAGCCGAAGAGCAGGATCACCACGGCCGCCACCACCACCGCGACGCAGGTGAACGCCCAGCCGTCGGATGCGCGTCGCCACACCAGCAGCACCGCCGCCAATTGCGCCACCACCGCCGCGGTCAGCACCAGCCAGGTCCAGTTCTTGCCGTGCGCCAGTTGGGTCCAAAACCCGAATGCCGCAACCAGTCCGGTGGCCGGCAGCGACAACCAGACACCGAACCGGTACGCGTCGTCGCGGATGGCGCCCGAGGTCTTCAGGGCGACGAAGGTCGCTCCGTAGAACATGAACAACGCCGCGGTGGCCAACCCACCCAACAGGGTGTAGGCGTTCAGCACGTCGGTGATCGAGAGGTGGATGTGCCCGTCGGCACCCACCGGCAGGCCGCGCACCAGGATGGCGAACGCGACACCCCATAGGACGGCCGGCAGCCAGGACCCGGCCGCGATGCCGACGTCGGCCCAGCCGCGCCATTTCGTGTCGTCGATCTTGCCGCGCCATTCGATCGCCACGGCGCGCACGATCATGCCGAACAGGATCGCCAACAGCGGCAGGTACAGCGTCGAGAACACGGTGGCATACCAGGCGGGGAAGGCGGCGAACATCGCTGCGCCGCCGACGATCAGCCACACCTCGTTGCCGTCCCACACCGGCCCGATGGTGTTGAGGGCCGTGCGCCGCAGCGGTTCCGGTTCACCGATGCCGACGCGCGCGAACGGCTCCATCAGCATGCCCACGCCGAAGTCGAAGCCCTCGAGGACGAAGAAACCCAAAAACAGCATCCCGAGGATGCCGAACCACAACTCCTGCAGTCCCATCGTCTCAACTCCTTCCGGCGTCGGTAAGCCTGGTCAGTACGCGAAGGGGTGTCGAATCACGTGCCCGGCATGGTCATCACCTCGCTGGTGACCTTCACCCTCGTCTACGCGGTACTCGCGGTGCTCTGGTTCTTCCTGCTCAAGCGCTACGTCGTCGAAGGCCCGCTGGAGCACGACGCGGAACCCGCTCCCCCGCAAGCGCCCAGCGACGACGAGGTGGCACCCCTGTCCTTCGCGTACTGACCAGGCTTACCGACGCCGGAAGGAGTTGAGACGATGGGACTGCAGGAGTTGTGGTTCGGCATC